>JAHKLT010000004.1 GCA_020854915.1 Methanobacteriaceae archaeon
GCCCCGATCAATGAAAAAAACCTTCAGAACAACAAAAGGATTCCTAAGAAGAATAAAACTACAAAAATTAAGATGGACCAAAAGAAACGTACTAAATATAAAATAAATAATTATCCATCAGCAGGATTTTAGACAGTGCCAAGTAATACAAGCAAATATTATTACAGTAACAGGAAAACCTTCTTGCTCATCTTGTGCTAAAGAAATTAAAAATGGAATAAAAAAATATATTGATTACACAAGAACTTTTATAAACCATTGTCCACTTTGTAATCATGATGGAACATTAATAATAAATCTAAAAGGAGTTTATGAAGGAGAAATAACTTGTAGAAATTGTGATGCTGATTATTGTATTGTTTCAGGTCACGAAAAAATGTATAATAATCGTGGTACTTTAACATCAATATAAAATAATAAATAATACTTATTTCCATATAAAAGTTTAAGGAAGTAATTTTATGGAAAAAGTAAGAACAAGAGATTTCATCCATACGGTAGATGATTTATTTTTTGCATCTACAAATTATATACATCCTGAAGACAGGTATATATCATTTTTAAGATATATACCTGATTCTAATGGTGACCGAGAAAATAATGGTCAAAAATATTCGAAAGTTAACTCTGATGAAGCTTATACTTATTTAAGAAAAAAGTTTCCTGAATATCTCTATTTTTGTGAAATTTCCCAAATTGAAATGATGGGTGTACCTTTAAATAAAGTTAAAAAAATCATTAAGCCTGAAGATAAATTAAAAAAAATAAGAAATTCTTTTAATATAAATTCTAAAAATGATGATATTAACAGGAAAATAATAGATTTAAGTGACTTTTTTCATACAAAAGCAAAAATTCCTTATGAAAATTTAGGAATTTCTGGATCAGTACTACCTGGACTTCAAAAAAAAGATATTTCTGACATTGATTTTGTAATATATGGTCTTGAAAATCATAAACAAGCTATAAATACTTTTAAAAAATACAATAACCAAAAAATAGCTATTAATGATAGAATTATTATCTTAAATAAACTTAATGATGATTTTTGGGAAAAAGTTTATAATAAAAGAATAAGTGATTCTAGTTTATCAAAAAAAGAATTTTTTTGGTATGAAAAAAGAAAATACAATCGTGGATTAATAAGAGGAACACTTTTCGATATTTTAGCTACTAAAAATTATAATGAAATTACTGGATCTTGGGGAGATATAAAATATGAACCTATATGCATTTGTAAGATTACATGTAAAGTAGAAAATGCAATTGGTGCATATGACAATCCCGCTTCTTATAAAATTAATAATTTAAAAGTTATTGAAGGCCCTAAAATTAATATTAGCGAAGTTGTATCTTATACTCATACTTATGCAGGTCAAGCTATTGAAAACGAAGAAATAGTATGTAAAGGAAAAGTAGAAAAAGTTAAAAAGAAAGAAGGAGAAAATAGCTATCGTTTAGTTGTTGGTACAACAAGGGAATCTATAGATGAATATATAAAACTAAAAAATTCACCTATAGAATAAATAATTTTGATAAAAATAATAATTTACTTATTTTCATTATTTAAATTTAAACATGATAATTTACTTATTCTTACTTAATTAAAGATTGATTAATAAATTACAGGGAAAAATAACCTCTATTTATTTATATTAACAAATTTTAAAATAAAAATACAAAATAGAGGTTTAAAAATGATAAATATCTCAACAATAAAACAGTATATGTTCTGCCCATTAAAACTATATTATCAATACACACTTGATGAAAAAGATGAAAAGGAATTTTTAGTAAACAATGAAATAAAGAGATTAAGAGTTGATATAAACGACTTAATACAAAAAAATATTCGTAAAATTACTCAAGATATGAGTTTAAAAGAAATTGAAAATAAGTTACTAGAAAATATTGAAAGCTATATAGATGTAACATTAATTAATTTGAAAAAAACAATAGATGAAGAATATTGTGAAAAAATAGAATATACAAAAGAAGAGCTATTATCAGAAGTTTATTTTAATATAAAAATTCTATCATTAAAATCTAGAAAAGCTATGAAAACATTAAAAAAGGATGGAAACCAAATAATGGAAATGTTCTTCCCAAATTCTATGATTACATACACTTTAAAAGATTCAGAGCTAGAAATCATAGGAATATGTGATAAAATAGAAATAATAGATGGAAAATATTATCCCATACAAATTAGAACTAGTAAACCGCCAATAAAAGGAGTTTGGGATGGTGATGCAGTAGATTTAGCAGCAAATGCATTATTAATAGAACAAGAATTTGATACAGAAGTATTTGTTGGTTTTATAGAATACACCCAAATAAAAGATAGAAGACCTGTTGTTATGGATGTTCATTTAAGAAAAGCTTTATTCAAAGTATTAAAAGAAATTAAAATAATACAAAAAGAAGGTAAAATTCCAAAAGTAAAAAGAAATGAATACAAATGTTCAAAATGTAATTATAATGAAATATGTAATAATTAATAATAAAAAAGTTTAAATAAAGAATTTAAATTAAAAATTAATTTAAAACTTTATTTTAATTATTTAGCTATTTTTTAAATCAGCATGTGCCCTCTTATATAATTTCAAAAAATTATCCTTATGACCAACAGGAATAATTTCAAGCCCTAAATCCCTATGTTCTTGGATCCAATTTTCATAGAATACAGGAATTTCAACCTTTATTGGTTCATCTGTTTTATTAACAACAATGATATTCCTATATGGGAAATTTCTCTCAACAATATATCCTGCTAAACTGATAATATGGTGAGCATCAACAACGAATTTCAAATAAATCACCTTCAACTATAATAAACCTAATGCAATAGCCAAAACTCCAAGTACAGAGACACCAATAACTGCAGGGAAAAATTGCCTATTAGTAAATATTGGTGAGAATGCACTAAAAATACCCATTAAAATAACGAAAATTAATGCAACTACAATGTTTACAATAATTCCAACAGAGAAAATATTAGGTGGAACACCAATAAAGAGTACTGAAAACAATACTCCTAAAGTAAACATTAAAAATCCTCTTGTAATGAATACAAAAGCTCTATATTTAGAAGCATATTCCATATAAGGCCCTTCAATAACATCTGCTTTAGTTTTCAATATAGCAAATGGATAATCATTTAATAAAATCATATATCCTACAAAGAAAACAACTGCAGCTATAATACCAGATAATGTAAATAAAAATGGACCATGAATATGTTGGTATGCTACAATATCTCCTAAAAATATACTTCCACTAGCAGCAACAGGTGCAAAGATAGCAAGATACATTGGAAATGATCCATAAGAAATTAATCTTAAAGCTCTTTTAGCACTTAAATCTTCCATATAAGATCTTTCTACATCTAAATGAGCTCCACCTTTAATAACATCAGGAAATGGCATTGCCAAAGACATAATAGATTTAGACAAAGCTCCCATAAAAACATAACACACTTCTTCAATTTTTAATAGTCCAACAATTGTTATTATACTAGCAAAAGCAGGAAAAATATAACTACTAGGAACTAATGCAGCTAATATACATAATACTACAATAAAACATATAATTGGCAATGATTTATACAAACCAGGCACAGAAGCTCTTGGTTTAATATTTTCCTTAAAACAAAATTTAATAGGAGCCATTACCCCTGGACTTAAAACCATAGGACCAATTCTTTGTTGAATCCTAGCATGAATATATTTTCTTTCAATACCTGGAAGTAGTGTACTAATAATAAAACAAACTAATACTGTCAAAGCAACAGTAATTAAAATATTTAACATTTTTCCACCTTAATTATCTCCTAATTATTTCAACAGCCCTATCTGTACAAGTAAAACAAGGATCACATTGAACAATACATAATTGCGCATCAGTAACATGATCTCCAATACATGCATATTGCATAGCACCAATATTACTCATAGAAGGAGTTCTAATAATAGATCCTCTGATCCTACCATCTTCAAGAGCATAGGAATGATACAAAGTTCCTCTTGGAACTTCAATATAACTGTGAACTGTATCACAATCCACCATTTCCCAAGATCTATCAACAACAGGTCCTTTTGGAAGGTTATCAAGAGCTTGACGAATAATTTTAATAGATTCAAATATTTCCAAAACCCTCATCATTAAATTAGCTTTGACATCCCCATCTTGTTGAGTAATAACATTAAAATCAAAAGGTTCATAGTCTGGCATAATGGTTCTAAAATCCTTAGGAACTCCAGTAGCACGAAGAGTTGGACCAGTAACTTCTAATTTTAAAGCTTGTTTTTGAGGAATAACCCCAACACCTTCAATTCTTGAGATAAAAACTGTATCAGAAGTAACTCTATCTGCAAAATCAGCAGCTCCTTTTTCAACAGCATCTAATTTTTCACGAAGAGTTCTTATCCTTTCATCGGTTAATTCACATCTTGGACGAACACCACCTATTATTGAACAGCCATATTGAACACGATTTCCTCCAATCATGAATAGCAAGTCCATAATAGATTCTCTTAAGTAAAAAGCCCTCATTGAAAAAGTTTCATGAGCTAATACTTCACAACCATGACCTAGGTATAAAAAATGGCTATGTAATCTTTCAAGTTCGCCCATGATAATTCTAATGTAACTAGCTCTTTCAGGTATTTCAATACCTAATCCTAGTTCTGCAGTTCTAACAGAATTCCAGATATGTGCATTAGAACAAATACCACAAACTTTTTCTGTTAAAGCATTAGCTTTTTCAACAGGAAGCCCCTCCATAATTCTTTCAATTCCTCTGTGGTTAACACCAATAGTAATCTCTGCTTCTTGTACAATTTCATCTTCTACAAATAATCTAACCCTATAAGGCTCTAAAGCAGCAGGATGAACAGTTCCCAAAGGAATTTCCGTTTCAATTGTTTCCCTAGGTTTTTTCTCATCTAACATTCTTATCCTCACATCTTAATTAATTTAATTAATAATCCTCATTTATCCAGTAAAACAGGTAAACTAGCTACTACTCCAGATAAAATATCTTTTGGCCTAACAGCACAACCTGGTATTTTTGCATCTACTGGAATAACATTATCAACTGGACCCATAATTTCTTCAGAAGGAATATCCCCATGAATATTCTTATACACTCCACCCATAACAGCACAAGCTCCTGCAGCAACAACAAGCTTAGGATCTGGAATAGATTCATAAATTTTTATTAATGGATCTTCATTAAACCTAGTAACTGGACCAGTAACAACTAAAATATCTGCTTCCCGAGGATTCCATGTCAAAAATACGTTATATTGCTCTATATCATATTTAGGTGAAAGAACTGCATTGACAATCTCAATATCGCAGCCATTACACCCTCCAGTATAAACTAGCATAATATGAATAGCTCTTTTTCTTGAAAATGATTTAATTCCCATAAAATACCTCTTTAATATTATTTAGATTTTTTATTTTTCAACACAGTCTTATCAGATAAATATTGGGAAATATAATTAATTTTATCCTCAGATATTTTAATTGGCTCCTCAATAAGATCATTGACATTAACTTCTAATTCTCCAACATCGTTTGGATGAATAGTAGCTGGTTCTCCGAATAATGCATAAACTGGACAAAAATCATGACAATGATAACAGTTTACACATTTTAAACTATTAAGTTCTGGTATTTCGGTTTTTGCCCAACCAACAGCTAACCATTCAGATGAATTTAATTTTTTCATTTCAATAGCACCAGTAGGACAGACATTTGCGCAACCACCACATCCAATACATGCTTTTTCAGCTACTTTTGGATCAGGTACAACTTCTCCATTCAAAATAGCATTTCTAAGTTCCATATCAGTAACTCTATCCTTTGCAAAAAATATTCTTTTGAAATTACTAAAAGCACCTTCAAGAACTATTCTAATTAAATTCCTCATTTAAACACCATCAACTGAATCTTTAAAATTTCTTTCGAATATGAAAGCATTTGATGGACATGCATTCTTACATGCACCACAATAAATACATTTATCTTCATTAACAGTATATTTATCCCCATCTTTATCTATAGCATCAACTGGACAAATTTTATGACATAATCCACAAGAAATACATAATATATCATCTATTTGATTAAATCCACCATCAATGATTTTTTTAGCCATAGATGTCTTAACAATAGCATCTGTTGGACAATGAATAGCACAGTTTTCGCATAAAATACATTTATTTAAATCAACTACCACTTTGCCCCGATATAATGTGATAGCATCTTTTGGACATACTTCACAGCAGATTCCACAAGAAATACAATCATCTGAAACAGAACCATCCCATTTAAATGTTTCTAATTTCCTAGCATTATAAATATCACAAGAAGAAACACATTTTCCACAAGAAACACAATAACCAGATAGTGTAGCATCACTACCTTCATCACTTTCAACAATAAAATCTTCTGATTCATGTAAAGTTGAAACAGGACAAGCTTCAATAGCTGCTAAGTGATTATTTTCACTACTTGTAACATCTTTTATTGGATCATATCTTAATTTTCCGTTTTCAAATGTCATGGATTCATTGTCTAAAACATCAGCACATAATCCACAATTCAAACAAGAAACAATACTTCCATTTATTTTTTGATCTAGTCTGTTAAGCTCTACTTTAAAGTCATCGACAAGAATAGCATTACGTGGACAAGATTTTACACACTCAAAACATAAAGTACATGTATCATGATTAACAGTGAACTGTTTAATAGAGTTTGTTGGACAAACATCTTCACAAATTCTACATTCCGTACAAATACCCATATCTTGATCAAAATGAACATTTATTGCATTAGTAGGGCATTGAACATCACAACGACCACATAAAATACATTTATCCATATCAGTAATATATCCAGTTCTTTCTACAAACCTCTTATCTGATTTTTCAGGGAATTCAACATCAGTAGTAGAAAATCCTAGAGAATTAATATATTTATCTTGTTTTTCCTTGACTAATGAATATCCATCTACTCTAGAATTAGTAGGACATGCGTCTTCGCATACACCACAACGAGAACAAATCCCATATACAACACCATCCTCGATAGTGATATTATGAGTAGGACAATTAAACATACAGATTCCACATCCATTACATTTTGCCCGATCTACTACATACCCCCCATATTTATTTTTAAAAATTGCATTGTTTGGACAACTATCATAACACATCCCACAAGTGATACAACTAAAAGCTTTATCATCGACCATCCTAATAGCTTTTGTTGGACACGCTTTAATACAATCTCCAAGTCCTTCACAATTATTTGTTGATATATACATAATTATAACATCCTTCAATAACTTACCTATCACATATCAATTTTCCAATTATTAAACCAACAGCGGCGGATATAAAAGATGTTGATATGTTAATACCTGTATAAAATGGAACTTGACCATTCATATAAGCAAAAATTATTACTACTATAAAAATGCACACAAATGATGAAAGTGTAAAATAACTATAATTCTTAAATCTTGTTCCAATTACTAAACCCATTAAAAATGCCATAAGCATTGGCCCCCACATTAACATCATAATAACACCTAGTGATCCTCTCGAATTTTATCGAATCCCTGAAATGCAATAGCAACAGTAGCTAATCCAACTAATACTTTTAAGCCAACAAAAATGTTTAAATAAGGAACAATTCCTGCATTAGTAGTATCTGGATAATGGAAAATAGTAGCGATAATTGAAGGAACTAAACTATAAATGTCAGCTCCAATATTATATAAATAAAATCCAGAAAATGCTAATCCAACAAGACCTAATCCAACATATCCTAATGCACTTATATTTTCAACAGCAATAACATATTCATGAGATAAATGAAATGGATTTTTTTCTAATCCATAAACAAGTAAAGTTAGAACTATGCCTGCAGCAATCATTGCTCCTCCCTGGAAACCTCCTCCAGGAGTTATGTGTCCACCTAAAATTGTTAATATACCTAAACATATTATTATAAATGAGATAGATAAAGCACTTACCTTAAGAATCATAGACGGTTTATTACTCATTTTTGTTTACCTCCTAACTGACCAGAACCAAATATCACTAAAACTACCAAAACTGCAGCTAATAATACTAATGATTCTCCTAATGTATCATATCCTCTCCAATCAAAAATTACTATAGTAATCATGTTTGGTGCGACTTTAGTACCTATTTCATTATAAATAGTACTAACTCCTGGAATAATCATATCATTTATTCTATATAAAGCTGAAAGCATTGTTGCAGAAAACAATAATGATGATATAGCTGCAACAGCTGTTTTAATATTATTAGACAAAGTTTCCACCCCAATAAACAGCAGCAAATAAAACACCAAGTGTTACTAAAACATAATATAACATTTGACCTAAAGAATCTTCCTGCTCTTTTTTTAATTTAGGCATAAGTGGTAAATTTGTAATTAATATTAAAAGTAAACCTAATAATATTACAATAGATAAGAAGATACTTACATGTCTTACCACAATACCTAACATTAATAATGTTGAAATTAAAGTTAATTCAGCAACTAAATCACCAGAAATACTATCATTAGTTGTAGAACCTTTCATTCCCTCTATAATATTAATTAATTTATCATAAAGTCTCATAATAAACCACCTACAAATCCACTAATAGTATCAGTTGCAATTGAAGGGAATAATCCTAAAGTAATACAAATTATCAAAAATACTGCTAAAGTAATAATAGTAGATTTTGGAATTTTTTCACCAGAAACTTCTAATGCCTTAGGTTTTGTTTTCAAGAACATTAAATAGAATACTTTAACAAAAACAACAAAAGTTGCAATACTTATTAATACAATAATAATAGCAAATTCAGGATAACCTGCATTTAAAGCAGATTGAACAAGCATTAATTTACTTTGAAAACCGTTTAATGGTGGAACACCTGCCATTGCAAATCCTCCAATCAAAACCATAATCGCAGTCTTAGGATAATCTGATATTAAACCACCTAATTTATTAATGTCTGTTGTTTTACAAACAACAGCAATAGCCCCAAAACCAATAAATAATAAAGCTGTTATTACCATCTCATTAACCGCTTGGAAAAGTCCAGCAGTCATAGAAAGTTCAGTACCTATTCCCATACCTAAACCAATAAATCCTAGTTCACCAACAGCTAAAAATGCAATCATACGTTTAAAGTCTGTTTGTACTAAAGCCATTGTAATACTTAAAATCATTGCAAGTAGTGAAAATGCTACAAGAATAACATTAAATATTTCTAATCCTGAAAATATTCTAACCATAGCTATTAAAATAGACACCATTGTTATTACAGAAAATGCTTGAAGTAATGCAGCACCCTGAGGTTCAGCACCACTATAAATTCCTGATTTTGCAGTATGGAATGGTGGAAGACCAGCAGTATATAGCCATCCAAAGAATATTAATGCTAAAGAAGCGAAAAATACAGGAGATGAAGCAGCAGGGAATCCTGCATTAATCATATTAACTATATCTGTTATATTTACATTTCCGAAAATAGCTAATAAAAATGCAATACCTAAAAGAATAATAGGACTTCCAATAGAACCTACAATCATGTATTTCAATGCAATTTCATAACGATCTTTAATAGTAGAAGCTGCAACAATACCTACTTGGACAATAGCTGCAATTTCGAAAAATACAAACATATGGAAAATATCATCTGACAATATTAAAGCTGAAACAGCTGCAATACCCATAAACAATAAAAACAAATAAGGTCCTGAAGCCTTTTTATAACTATTAACATATATTAAAACAACAAAAAAGCCTAATATCCCTAAAATAAATATAAATAACTGTTCAAATGCAGTAAAGGAATATGTAATTGCTGTATGATACAATATACCAGATAGACTACTTTCCAAAGGAGCATGACCTCCAAAATAATGAAGACCAAAATTAGAAGCCAATGGTATAATTGGAATAATAAAAGCTACAATAATACTAATATATTTTACAAAAGTACTTTTAAAACCAAATAAATTGATTAATAAAGCAGCTGCAATAGGAAAAATAACCATAAGAGGTATCAATTCATTCATCAGCAACAGCCTCCTTTGACCTATCTTTTAATAATTCTTTAGCACTTAAAGTACCATATTTTTTATATAAAATCATTATAAGAGCAAGCATAATTGCCAGAGTACTTGCACCAATAACTATACTAGTTAAAACTAATCCAAAAGGCAATGGATAAGCTGCATTAGATGCAAACCAACTGGGATCCATCTCTGGAAGAATAATAGGAACAACACCACCTGCTTTATAACCTATAGTTACGATGAATAAATTTACTCCTTCTTCTATGAAAGCTATACCAATAACTTTTTTAATCACATTATCAATAAAAATAGCTGCAAACATTCCAATAATCATTAAAAAACCACAGGTTAATAATGAAGCTAATTGTAGATCCATAATCATACATCCTCCCTTGTTGTTTTCTTAACAGTCAAAGCTATGAATGCAGGTTCAATAGCTGCTACAATAATAGCTTGAGTTAAAGCTACATCAGGAGCTAGAAGAATTTGAAAAATAAAAGCAACAGATGCTCCAGAAACACCAGTTAAAATAACTGCTTTAAGTAAGTCTCTCTGAACAAGAGCTAAAATAGCACTTACAACAGCAAAAATCATAAATAAATATCCTAACATGCTATTCATCCTCTTTTATTTCTAGTTTTGAAACTGTAAAATTCTCAGAAAACTTTTTTTCTGACTCTTTATCACGAATATCTTCAGTTTTTAATTCTTTTAATTTAGAAATAGGATGAACAAAAGGATTTTTCTCAGTTGATTCTTCTTCTACTTCTTCATCCTCCCCCTCAGGAATTTCTAAATTCACATTATTTACTATATCCTCATTTTTATAATACGCATTAGCCATAGCATGTGCAGTTACAGGTGCTAAAAAGAAATAGATTATTGCTAATAAAATTTCATCTAAGCCTATAAAGGCAATAATAGCTGCTATATCCAAAAGACCAAAAGTATGAATTCTTGCATAAACTACATTTTTCATATCTTTATTAAGTCTTGTTAATCCAATAGCAGTAATTAAAAACATTATTGCTGCAATAATTATTAAAATAGATTGAACTATCTCTATAATTTCCAACATCAATCATCTCCCCCTACAACGTACGCAAAGACGACTGTGCCTATAAAACCAAACAACATCAATGCTAAAGCTATATCAAAATTAAACTCTATATACTGCATCTTATCAAAGATGACTAAAGCCAAAGCAGCCCCCAGAGTTAAAACAGAAGCTCCAATTAATCCCATAGTAACAGAACTATGAGCAGAAACCCTTAAAGCCACTAACATCAATATTACTAATGCTATTATCAAAATGATTTTTGAAAAATATATTAATTCCATTCTCATCACATTTTGTTTAGCTATTCCAACATCTTCTTAATATAAGGTTCAAAAGGAATAACATCTTTTTTATCTCTTGGAGCTATAATAGCTACTTTAATAATTTTATTATCCGAATCTAAATCGACAGACAGTGTTCCTGGAGTCAGAGTAATACTATTTGCCAAAATTGTTTGCGAAATTGGTCTTGCAAGAACAGTTTCGATATCAACAACAATTGGCTTAATTTCATCCCCCCCTACAGCACGAACAGACATATCCCAACTTGATTTAATTATCTCTGAAATTAAAACAAGGACATATAAAATTCCATAATAAATTCTACTTAAAAACATTAAACAAGCTCCACTCAACATTTATAAAAAACCTAAAAACCTCAAAAAATTTTTAGATTATAATTAAAAAATTATTTTTATTACTTATTAAACCTTTCGTTTACAAAGTTGTTTGAAAATAACCTTATTTAAATTTGATAAATTTCAAATATTCTTTTATAATAAATAATTAGATATTTTCTTTATAAATTGTTTAGATTAATATAATTTATTTCATTAAAAAAACATTTTAAATCAGTAAAATATAGATTATTAAACCATTGAAAAATTCATCTATATTACAATAGGCAAATTTATGGAAAAATTGAAAAAAATATATATTAAAAGCTACAAATTAATTAAATAATAATTTTGGTGGTAAAATGAGTAATGAAGAATTAATGAAAAAATGTGATAATTGTGAATTAAATTCCAATAATGAATTAAATGAAAGTTGTAAAACATTTCTTAATTCCTTAAAAAAGTGTGATGAGGATATAGGAGTCGATAAAAAAGAAATTAACAATTATATAGGGATGGTAGAAAGTTTAAAAGGAAAAGACCTTAGAAAAGTTCTTCAACTTGCTATGAATATAAATTCTAATAACTCTATTAAAGATACTGAATTAAAAAGAGATGCAAGTAGATTAATCAGAGCTATTCAAATGAGTTAAAATTTATTACTATTAAGTTTTTTTATATCAAAAGCAGCTGTATCTGAGATAGACATAACTGCCATAACCCCTGCCTGAATTGGATCAGTAACAACCAAATCAACAATTTCAGTAATTCCACCAGGCATGTTTAAACTAATTATAATGATTTCATCATCTTTTTTTACTTTTTCAACAGCTTTTTTAATTTCCCCACCCATTAGGGAACCTGCAAGAACTAAAGCTTTAACTCTTGGAAGCCTAGATAAGGCTTTAACTGCCTCAGCAATATTTTTTTCACCTACAAGAGGAATAGTATCGACACTAATTCTTTCTCCCCTTATATTATGCCTATCTGCTTCAGTAATAGCCCCATTAGCTACTTGAGAAACCTGAGCACCACCACCAAAGATAATAATACGCTTTCCATAAATATCATTTAAAGAATCATGAACTTCAACAGATTGTACAGGTTTAATGGATTCAATATCTTTTATTAATTGGTTAACATTATTAACATGCTCTAATTCAAAATAAATAGAACCTAAATCATTATTTTCAAGAAATATATTAGCATAGCTAATATTAATATTATGGTCTGAAATCATTTTAGTAATTTTATCTAAAACACCTTTTTTTTCAAAGGATTTAATTGTTAATGCAATGTTTCTCATAATAATACCAATTATAAAATCTATTATTATATTGATGTTTATTTAATAAAAATCTTTATAACCATTATTTAAAATAAATTGTTTAATCTATCTCCAATTATAGAAATAATATTATTGAAATCATTTAAATTAAAATAAATGTTTAAAAATCCTAAAAATAAAATTATAATTAACACAATAATTCCAAATTTTTTAAAAAACTTTTTATTTGAAATTGGACTGAATAATTTAATACCTGCTGGAGAAAATGAATCTAAAACAATATGGCTTAAATATCCTAAAAATAAACTTAAAATGATTTTTGTAAAATTAATATCTTTTATTCCAAACAAAAATAAGCTGATTAAAAAGAAAGGTATGAAAATCAAATATAATTTTTTATTTAATGAAAAAGCACTAGTTAATAAAATTAAAATTACAAAAATTAATTCTTTATTTGAAATATTGAAAAAATCATTTATTAATTGAAAAGAACATATTAAAAATCCAGATATTAAAATTGTTAATAATATTACTCCCCAAATTGAGTGTGTAAAACCTCTATGATTTGAAAAATAAAATATAAAACCTGTAAGTGTTATAATTATTCCAATATAAAAAGGAAGTTTCAGCGTATATAATACTATAAATATTATAAGTCCTATTATAATTATTTTATAAACATTATCTTTTTTTATTTTATGATCAAAATCTGGTAGATTAGCACCAATAATACTAATAGCTATCAATAATGGATTTTGAAAAAATAAAATTGATAAAAATAATGCAAAAATTGTATGTCCTTTATAAGATGAAATTATACCACCTAAATAAAGTATAATTTAATTTAATAAAAAATTAACGATAGCTTATGATTAATAATTAAAATAAGATATAAAACTCTTCATCTGTAGAAGTGATCTTTCAACACTACCTTTTTTTAAAGATCCAAAAGGAGATAAAACCTCACAAGTAATAGCTGGAATACCTCTTAAATTAGATTCATCTTCAACAGCTCCTTTAAATGGAAAACCCGCCTTTTCATGCTCAATAATCTTAGATCCAACATGTTCATTAATGTATTCTGCTATTTCACAGCTTTTCGGAGACGGTTTCCTACTACAAAATATAGATTCAATTCCAGGATTACTATTTCGACCAGTTGTGTGAAAATCAGCTATTGATATAACATTACAGTCCAAAAGTTTATCTAAAATAATATTACTAAGTGATCCTTCAATACAAGAAGATCTATTTAAATCTTTAGAATTAAATCTTCGAGTATTATTCATAGTAGCATTTGGAGCAGCAAAAGGAATTAAATAAATTGTATTATCCAATTTAGAATTTAATAATTCTTCTAATAAAAACAAACTAGCTATTTGAGAAGAAAGTTCATTACCATGAATTCCTGAAATTAAAGCAATCTTTTCATTAGAGTCTCCAATTTTATAAATTACAGTTCCTTTAACAGCATTTTTTAGAATTAATTTATTTAAGTTATTTAAAGAGATTGAATTTAAAATATCCTGATTTTTAGAAATATAACCTCCAGAATTATTAGAAATAAAACTCATTTCTAAAGGATTTTCATAAGAATCCATTATTTGTTTATTTTCAATCTTTTTAAAAATCATTAATATAAGTTTTTAAAATTTAAATATTTAAATTATTTGTAAAATATTAATTAATAAACAAATTATACATAATACTAAGAGGGAATAATTTGAAAAATTATATTAATTATCTGATAAAACTTCTAAAATTTGAAAGAGAAGCTGAAATCAATTTAATGGTTAAAGAAATAAAAAATCTATCACCTCAAAAAAGAGAAAAATTAGGAAGAGCTGTAAATAATCTTAAAGGGAAAATCATTGGAAGAGAATTAGGTTTTACAATTATACAGTATGGTAGGAAAGAAATTATAAATACTGAAATAGGTGTTGGAGATCTAGTTTTAATAAGTCTTAATAATCCTTTAAAAAGTGATTTAACAGGAACAGTAACAGAAAAAGGAAACCGTTTTATAAAAGTTGCTTTAGATAATATTCCAAAATGGGCTTTAAAAAAAAATATACGTCTTGACTTATATGTAAGTGATATAAATTTTAAAAGAATGGAAGAAAATCTTAAAAATCTATCAGATGAAGGAATAAAAGCTTTAAAATATTTAAAAAATGAGAATTCTTTTAAAAAAATTCACAGAATTGATTTAAATTTTAAAGACTCCATATTAAATGATTCTCAAAAAGAAGCTGTTAAAAATAGTTTAAAAACCAATGATTTCTTTTTAGTTCATGGCCCTTTTGGAACAGGAAAAACTAGAACCTTAATTGAATTAATTTATCAAGAATATCTGAAAGGTTCAAAGATTTTAGCATGCGCAGATAGTAATGGAGCAATAGACAATATACTAGAAAGATTGAATTTTAAAAACTTAAATTGCACACGATTAGGCCATCCACAAAGAGTTTTAAAAGAAAATATTCAATATAGTTTATTTTATAAAGTTGAAAATCACGAATTAAGCAAAGAAATTGAAAAAATCCAGAATATAATCAGCAAAAAAATAGAGTTAAGAGATATACATACAAAACCTCGACCACAGAATAGGAGAGGTTTTAGTAATAAAGAAATTTTACGTAATGCTTGTAAAAAAAGAGGTGGTCGTGGTATAAATCCTGATAAAATGGTTTCAATGAGTAAATGGCTTGAAATAAATGAAGAAATTGAAGAATTAAATGTAAAATTAAAAAAGATTGAAGATAATATTATAAAAGATATTATTGATAAAAGTGATGTTATTTTATCTACAAATTCTTCTGCAGCACTTGAATTTATACAAGGTATTGTTTTTGATGTAGCTATTATAGATGAAGCATCCCAAGCAACAATACCTTCTGTTTTAATACCAATAGCTAAAGCAAAAAAATTCATCCTATCTGGAGATCATAAACAATTACCACCAACAGTTATAAGTTCAAAAGCTTTAGAACTTGAAGAAACATTATTTGAAGGACTTATTAAAAAATATGAAAATAGATCTAAGCTATTAAACATACAATATAGAATGAATGAAAAATTAATGGAGTTTCCAAATAAAGAATTTTACGATAATAAACTAAAAAGTTCAAATAATGTTAAAAATATTTCTATTAGTGATTTGATTAAAACAAATAAAGATAATCCTTTATTATTTATTGATACATCGTTAGTTTCTAATAATAATGAAACTAGATTAAAAGATTCTAAATCTATAATAAATAAAACTGAAGCAGATATTGTAATTAAAATAACTGATGACATTTTAAAATCTGGAATTAAATCAAAAGATATTGGTATTATAAGTCCTTATTTAGATCAGGTCAATTTAATAAACTCTAAGATTGATGTTGATGTTAAAACAATTGATGGTTTTCAAGGTAGAGAAAAAGAAATAATCATAATCTCCCTTGTTCGAAGTAATAATAAAGGAAACATTGGATTTTTAGAAGATCTAAGAAGATTAAATGTTTCACTTACAAGAACTAAAAGAAAATTAATTATAGTTGGAAACAGTCATACATTAGAAGGAAATGATACATATAAAAGATTAATAGGATTTTTCAAAACAAAAAAATCTTTTTATGAGTATGAAAAAAATTTAGTTTGACCTAAACTTTATATACTATGAAGTTCAACTATTAATTGTGAGTTGGAAAAAATATAAAACACATTTAATATCTCACAAACAAAAGCCTTTCAATTGATGCAATTTTCTCGCAATATGTTAAATATGTCATCTCAACGTTTATTATTTATTTTTATGCATCAATTGAAGGTTTTCTTCTGCAAACTTATTTTATTAAATTTAACTAATTTTAGAAACTTTAAATATAATCATTAATAAATATATCATTAATATAATGGTGATTAAATGGAAAAAGTAGTTTTAGCTTTTAGTGGTGGACTTGATACTACTGTATGTGTTAAATTATTAGAAGAAAAATATAATTTAGAAGTTATAACAGCATGCGTAGATGTCGGTCAAGGTGAAGAAGAAATCAGAAAAGCAGAAGTAATGGCTGAAGAAATTGGAAGTCAAAAACATTATACTATCGATGCACGTGAAGAATTTGCAAATGATTATATTTCAAAAGGCATAAAAGCAAATGCAGAATATGAAGGATACCCATTAAGTACTGCTCTTGCAAGACCTTTAATAGCCCAAAAAATAATAGAAATAGCTGAAAAAGAAAATGCAAAAGCTATTGCACATGGGTGTACAGGAAAAGGAAATGATCAATTTAGATTTGAAGCTGTAATTTTAGCTATGTCTGATTTTGAAATTGTTGCACCAATAAGAGAATTAAATCTAACAAGAAGTGAAGAAATAGAATATGCTAAAAATCATAACATTCCATTATCTTCAGATAAAACATACAGTATTGATGAAAATATTTGGGGTAGATCTATAGAAGGTGGAAAATTAGAAGATCCATCTAATGAAGCTCCAGAAGAAATCTATGAATGGACAGAGTCTTATGAAAATGCAAAAGACACACCTCAAAAAGTAGCTATAGAATTTGAAGAAGGAATACCAATAGCTATTGATGAAGAAATGATGGGTTTAATAGACTTAATTAATAAAGCGAATAAAATTGCTGGATCCAATGGTGTCGGAAGAATAGATATGATTGAAAACAGAATCATTGGTCTTAAAAGTCGTGAAATCTATGAAGTTCCAGGTGCTAAATTATTAATAGCTGCTCATAAAGCTTTAGAAGAATTAGTACTAACAAAAGATGAAATAAGATTTAAAGAATACGTAAGTACCCTTTATTCTGATTTAGTCTATAATGCAATGTGGCAAGAGCCTTTAAGAGAAGATTTAGACCAAGCTATTGATAATATGCAGCAAAGAGTAAGTGGAAAAGTAGAATTAAAATTATTTAAAGGATCTATTATACCATTAACTAGAGAATCTGACTTTAGTTTACATGATATGGAAGAGATAAGTTTTGAAGATAAAGAAACTGATCAAAGAGAAGTTGAAGGTATGATAAAGCACCACGGATTACAAGCTGGAAAATATCAAAAATTAAAAAGATAATTTAAAAAAAATCTATTTAATAAGTTTTTGAATATATTATACTTCTTTAATTCATTTTTCTTATTTTAAAATTTTTCTTATTTTAAAAAATTATTTAATATGTTTATTTAACATATGCATAATTTTAATATACTGTTTCAGATATATTTTGATTATTTTTTATATAATACTAATAGTTTTTTTTAAAAAGATTTTTCAATAAAATTTTATTTTAACAATAATATTTTTATTCATTTATAAATAAATCAATCCAATAATCAGTATAGTTATTATTTTCTATTAATTCATAGAAATTTTCTTTAAAAGTTTCTTCTAAGAGTATTGAATCATTTTATTGGTAATTTTGCGGTTTCTCTTTTATTATCTTTCCAGGAATATTCTATGAAATTGTATTCTGGACAGCGTGGAGGTAATGGTATTATTTTAATACCACAAAATTCAGCAATATTTAATACATGTTTAGCAATGTGAACTCTAGCATTATCCCCCTTATGTTTATTTGTGAGAATTTATTTTTTAAATTGCTTTTAAAGATAAGTTCTAATTAATTTTTTCTTTTCCGATAATCTATTTTGTTTTTAGAAACATATATTTTGTTCATTATAGTGTGTTACCAAACTTTCATATAAATGCATATTTTATTTATATATAGATATTAAATTAATTAAAAAATATTAGGTAATCAACTATAATCTTTGGAATTTATCTATTTTTTTCTGGAACACTATATTTCTAATTTGTTAATATTGGTTATTTTATCTTCGAAACTTGTTTCTGAGATTATTTCCATTTTTGATTTGATTTTCTAAATAATCTTCTTGAAGATTTTTTGAGCTTAAAATTTGATTAATTTCCTTTTTATAATCTTTATTGTTTGTATTTTCTTTTGATAATTCTAATAAGAATTCTGTTAATGGTGAATGCATTGGTTTTTTCTGGAAAATCTATGAATGAATTGCTATTTATTGTTAATGCTCCTATTGCATTTAAATTAATTCTTTTTGAAGGAACAGCTCTTAAATTTTTTTCTCTTTTGGGATGAAATTGGCGGACATTCCATAAAATTTTCGCTGCTGTTTCATCAAGAAAAACTATAGTGTCCTTTTCTAAATCAAGATTATTTAGTTCCTTCTTTTAAGATATTCCATTCATTTAATGGTTTATCGAAGTAGTATGGCAATGGTTTTCCATAGTTAAATTGAAGTTTTTTTTAACATATTCATTTAAGTATTTTAGTGAAAAATCAACCTGATAATTCTCTAATATGAATTTATGAATCTTGGAATATGAATTAAGCTCATGATTTTTAATATTTTCATATAATTCATTGTTCTGTTTTTTTGTTAATGAAGGTTTTCTACCTTCACCCCATTCGATTGATAATCCATTAATTTTTTGATTATTCCATGCTTTTAAAACTCTGATATTTGTTGAATAAGAAAAATTTACAATTAATCCTGCTTCTTTTAATTTTAAACCTTTATTTAAAGCATTTATGAAAATATATCTTTTCAAGAGCTTATCATTCTTTTCTTTTTTAATTAATTCATCCAATTGTTTTATTTCATCATATTTTAAAAGAAAATGTTTCTTGCTAACCATTACAAATTCAATAGATTTTCCATCAATATTTTTCTTTTTAATATTCTGATTTTTTGATTTATCTATTTTTATATTTGTATTTCTTTTCATATATTTTTTTATTCCTGCTTTTTTCTTAAAATTTGATATCCATGCATCAGACATTTTAATATTAAAATTAAATTTAATAAAATCCTTAATTTCATTAGCAGAAACTATATTTCCATTAACAATTTCTTTTTTCAATACTTTTTCCTGATCTTTGTTTAATTTAGATGGTCGTCCATCACCATAATTTGGAATTAAACCAACAACACCCTTCTCCCTCCATACTTTTACATATTTATACCCAGTTTCCAGACTAATATCATGTTTTTCACAAGCTTCAGGAACAGTCAAATAACCATATAAATCTTTTAAAAAAAATAAAACTTTTAAAACATGTAAATTCTTCTGACTCTGAATTAAACCATTCAAATAATCCAAATCAGGCGCACCATCTAAAACTTTCAATTTTCCAGATAACATAAACAATATGTTTATAAAAACTAATATAAATACTTTATTAAAAAATAATAATCAAACTATATCTGAAACACTATATTAAACATAATTAATAAATATCATATTATTTTGATAAAAAATAAAAATCGATTGACTTAAATATTATTGAATACATATATTATTAGTGAAATTAAACGTGAGAATATTGTAAAAACAGAGGTGACATAATGTCAGAACTATATGAAAAAATGATAGAAGAAGCAATGGCTGCTCAAAAAGCAGATGTGGAAACTATCAAGAAAAATCGTGGAAGTGAATTTAAAATAAAAGATAGTGAAAACTATGTTAAGGCAGCTGGAAATATGAAGGCAATAGATAATCAATGCCAGTCTGTCTTTGATTTACATGTAAATTCCATAAACACACATTACAATACACTATCTAATTTGACTGATACTGTTCGACCAGAAGATGATCCTTTTGTTGAGCATTATCAAACATCACCTATTCTTGAAATACTTTGTGAAGAAGATGAAAGTTTTGAAAAAAGCTTGAAAACCTTTATTTCAACAATAGATGATTGTGAAGCATTAATCGGAAAAGAAGTAATTAGAAGGTATGGTGGTTTTTATGGGCCAACTTGTGTAGTAGATTTTGCACTTATTCCTGGAAGCACCAGTAACATAGTTAATCAGATTTTAATAGAAACTAAAATCCCTGAAGACCATAAACAAGCAATTCTTGCTGCTAAATCATGGGGAATGAATACATCCTATGGCTTTGGAGAAGTCTTTGCAAATGAAATTGAAAATGGAATGACCGCTGCAGATGCAGTTAAAAAAGAAATTGAGATGATAAAAAAAATATATTCATCACCTACTAAAGCTCAAGCTGAATTAATGGATGATCTTGGACAAAAATCTTTTGATGTTCGAAAATATATGGAAACATATAAAAAAGATATGCAAAACACAGTTATTGAAGCAATTGAAAATGATGTTCATTATGGAAATATTTTAACAATACCTGCATATTGTGTTGGGGATATTTCACATCACATATCTCAATCAACTTATAACATGTGCAAAGATGATGTAATTATGGGAATTATTGATGCTACAACAGATGTTATTGATAGTACATTAAATAATAACCTTGGAAACTATAAATCAGAACATGATTTATTACAATTAGCTACTGGTTCTTCAGCATCATCAGTAGAATACATACTTGAATTAGATGGATTTAATGCTCCAATGATTGTTGATCTTTTAACTAAAAGATTCCATAATTTTGTCCAACAATTCCCTACTAGAGGCGCAGCAGCTGAACTTCATAATTGTGATTTCATGGACACAATATATAGAGGATGGGGATATCTTGATAAAGCAAGACGAATGAGAAGTAGTGAAAAAGAAAAACTAACTCCAATTGTCAATGGATTTAAAGTAGATCTTGACCCAATTAGAAATAATGAAGTAATAATGAATCCACAAAGATATACTTACCCTGCTTGTGCAATTTCTGTAAGATTCTCTTCACTTATGAGATTATCTGATTATCCTTGTCTTTTAACAAGTGAACCGATTACTGCAACAATGATGACAAATATCATAGCATTAGATAAAGAAAATCCAGCAGCTCCAGTTAGAGGATGCAAAAATTGTGCAGCAGCAAGTCTTGTAGACTTTAGACACCATTATTGTCAATGGAAAGAATCCGTATAATAAAATAAATTTATAAAAATTTTTATAAATTTTTCTTATTAAAAGGTGTTAAAATGTCTTGTAGTATAGAGAAAAAACTATTAGCAGAATTAATTGGAACTTTTCTCATAGTACTATTTGGTACAGGTTCTGCAGTAGTTACATTATTGTTAACTAAAAGTATTGACCCAAATAATGTTGGAATTGGAATTCTTGGAGGACTTGGAGATTGGATAGCTATTTCTTTAGTCTTTGGTCTTACTGTAATGGCCTGTATTTATTTATTTGGTAAAATTTCAGGAGCACACTTTAATCCTGCAGTAACGATTGCTTTGTTAATAACAAAAAATATTTCGTTTAAAGATTCATGTTATTATTTCCTAGGACAATTTATAGGAGGAATACTTGGAAGTTTAGCTCTTTTAATTATGTTAGGTATGCCTGCTATAACAATCGGAGGACTCGGTGCAACAACACCAGGAATGGAAGTTGACTACTTACAAGCTATTTTTGCTGAGTTCATTGGTACGTTTTTCTTAATGCTTGTAATCATGGGAGTAGCAGTAGATAGGAAAGCAGACCCTGGTTTTGCAGGAATTTCAATAGGTTTTACAGTAACCGCAGTAATTACAGTATTGGGTGCTATAACAGGTGCAGCAATTAATCCTGCACGTGCTTTTGGACCATATTTAGTTGATTTTATAGCAGGTGGAGTGAATTTATGGAATTTTTACCCAATTTATTTAATAGGACCTATTTTAGGAGCAATAGCTGCAGCATTATTATATGAATTTATAGCTAAAGGTAGTGATGTTTGTGAATTACCACAACCATTTCAAAAATAGGATTTAATCCTATTTTTATTTTTTTATCAAAAAAAAGAGAATTCAACTATTATTAAATTATTTCAAGGATTTTTAAACCTTATCTTTACAATAATTTAATTTTTTAAATCAAACTCCATAGATTTAGGAATTAATTTAATCTCTTCAAGTGAATTATCACATTTATAAACTAAAATTTCAACCCCATCATTATAAGCTTCATTTAAAACTTTAGAAAATTCTGGATCATTTTCCCAGTTAGGTTTAAATGATTTCGCTATTGGATGTTGTATTAAAAAAAATACAACTGCCTTAAAACCTTCTTTTTTTAATTTAATTAATTCTTTTAAATGTTTTACTCCTCTTGTAGTTGGTGCATCCGGAAACATTGCAACATCTCCTTTTACAAGAGTTACACCTTTAACTTCAAGAAAACATTCTTCATTATCATTTGCTAGATATATATCAATTCTAGAATCATCAATCTGTTTTTCACGTTTTATAAGAGAATATCCTAATAAATTTTTAATATCATTATTTAAAATAGCTTTGAATACAATATCATTAGCTTCTTGAGAATATATTGAAACTAATCTTCCCCTATTTTCAACAAAGTGAAGAGTGAATTTAGTTTTTCTTTTTGGATTATTAGATGGAATAAGATAGACTATAGCGTTTGGAACTAAAAGTTCCTTACATCTACCAGTATTTGGAACATGTACCTCTTCAAGTACACCCTCAATTTCAACTTCAGCTATAAATCTATTAGGTCTATTTTTAAAAATCCCTTTTACATGTTTTAACATAAATCTATTCCATTAATATACCAAAGTATTCTATGATATCACTAGCTAAAAATCCATATCCTTTCTCTAATTTTGCAATATCTCCAGCTTTCCCATTTAAATAGCTAGCTATTACTCCACTATCAAAAACATTTAATCCTTGTGAAATTAAACTTAAAACTAAGCCTGATAAAACATCACCTGTTCCACCAACAGTCATTCCAGAATTACCTGTTTTATTAATTTTAAATTTATCATTTTTTAAAATTAAATCATCTTTTCCCTTAATTAAAACTGTTCCATTAATAGAACTTACAATTTCTTGAAAAACAGAGATGTTTTCATTAACTTTATTAAAATCAACCATATCTAATTTTAAATCATCTAAATTAAAATTAGAAAAAAATTCCTTAAATTCATATAAATGAGGAGTTAAAATAATATCTTCTTTTTTAGAAATTAAAGAAATATCAACTAATTTTAAAGCATCTGCATCTAAAACAATAGGTTTTTTAATTTTAGAAACTAATATATTAAATAATTTACCAGTATCTTCATTTAAACCAGCACCAGGCCCAATTAAAATTGCATCTACTTTTTTAACAAATTCTAAAATATCATCTAAATGATTTAAATTTAAATAATCACCTTTAAGTGAATGTACAATTAAATCTGGTGATGAAAATTTAATAGCTAAGCTTGCAGATTCTGGAGACAAAACATAAACTAAATCAGACCCCGATGAAATTGCAGAAAGTCCAGATAAAGTTGGTGCACCTGAATAATCAATACTTCCACCAATGATTAATACTTTACCATTATCCCCCTTATGTGATGATTTTTTACGATTTTGAAGTTTTATTAAATCACCATGTCCTGTAAAATATTCTGCTTCTAATGGAATTCCAATATCACAAGTTACTATCCCTCCAACTAAATCTTCTCCTGCTTTTTTAACTCCAGTTTTTACTTTATGAAATGAAACAGTATACTCTGGTCTAATAGCTAAATCTTTAATTTCACCAGTTAATGGATCCATTCCTGATGGAACATCAACAGAAACAGTAAAAGCATTTGAATTGTTTATATTTTCAATAATATTTTTAAATTTAGTTTTTAATTTTCCTTTAATTCCAGTACCTAAAATCGCATCTACTATAATATATTCACTAAAGCTATCTGATTTAAATAATTCCAAATCATTATTTTCTAAAACTTCTATTTTTAATCTAGAAAGGCGAGGTTTTAAATTTTTTAATATTTCTAAATTAATTTTAGCATTTTCAGATTTTATATCACTTGATACCATATAAATTTCTATTTCATAACCTCTATTTAACAAATATCTAGCTGCAACAAATCCATCACCAGCATTTCCACCAGAACCCGTAAAAATAGCTATTTTAACTGGTTTTGAAAAGGTAAATGTAGCTATTTTTGCAACTTCATCAGATAAAGATTTTCCTGCAGATTCCATTAAGCATAATCTTGAAAGTCCTAAGTTTTCACAATTTAAGTCTGTAATCATCATATCAATAGGATCCATTTTATCACCAAAAAATAATTAAAAAAAGATTTGTAATTTATCTTAGTTAAAATTTAAGAAAGAATTTCATGAAATTCCTTTTTAATATAAATTAACATTATCTATAATAAATCAATTTATTTATTTTAAATAAAAATCAATGTTATTTTGAATGTTTAAATACTTAATAAAATTTTATAATATGTTAATTAAAGTTATTAAGATAAATAAGGAAAGTTATATGTTTGAAATTCTAAATTAATTAATATTTTA
Organism: Methanobacteriaceae archaeon; assembly: GCA_020854915.1. Classification (GTDB taxonomy): domain Archaea; phylum Methanobacteriota; class Methanobacteria; order Methanobacteriales; family Methanobacteriaceae; genus JAHKLT01. The sequence goes on from JAHKLT010000004.1 coordinate 25,377, forward strand.
AAATCAGAAAAAAATTAAAAATAATAGAATAGGTACAAAATTAACAAAAAACGAATAAAATAAAATCAATACACTTATAGCTAATGCAAGAAAAATATATAAACCAAAAACTATTAATAAATCCTGACGATATAAAACTCAAAGAATTATATTAAAAGACAATGTTAAATGTGTAATTGAGAGAAAATAGAAAATATATCTAAAAAAAGTTTTATAAAAATTTAATGATTAAATTTCATTAAATTCATATTTTATAAAAATAATTAAAATAGATCATGTAATTGAATTTTATATTCACCAAGGTCTCCACCAAAGTTACCAGCGTTAATTTCAAGAACACCTTCAACAGTACATGCAGCAGCAATTCCTTGTTTCATAGCTTCCTTAACAGCTTCTTCATCTACACCATCAATAACAATTTCAAAAACTCCACCAACATCTTTTCTAATTTGTGTTTCAGCTACCTTTTCTTTAAGAGAAACACACATTTTTTCATTAGTAGATGCATTTAAGAACTCATAACTATTACAACCTACCTTTGAACCAGAAGCAACCATTCCTCCAGGGAAAGGAGTTATCACACCTGAAATATCATCAATGGCATCAACCGCTACTTCTGCTGCAGTAAGTCCTGCCATTTTGTTTTCAGCCATTATGAAAAAGTTTCCACCAGCAACAGCTTTTTTATATCCAAATAAGGATTCAACTAAAAAATCTCCAGACATTATAGGGATTGAATGAATTTTTCTACCTTGAATTTCAAGTTCATCTTCATATCCATCACCAAAGAACTTTAATTTAAAACCTGTTTTAAATTTATCATCTGGATCTTCTAAAACATCAAAAACAGCAGTTGTAGGTGCAGTTAAAATACACATACCAATTCTCTCAAGTAGTTCATTATCTAAATCTTTTTTAGAAGGATTACAAATCATTATTACATAACCTGGCCTACCATCTGGAGTTTCAGTTGGAGGCATATAAGAGTCTATGCCTGCTTCAGCAGGACAACCAATAACAGAAGTTCCATAACCAGTTGCTTCAGTAGCTGCAATTTTAGCTAATCTTTCTGTAGTCGCAGTTATAAGCAATCTAGAAGCTTTAATACCAAAAGCTTCAGCATAAGTATCTTTTATTTCAACACCATTAATTTCCATAATTTCACCATCACATTATAATAATTAATATTAATAAAAATAAATCTTTCTATTTGATTTTTTTAGAAAAAGTTGATTTATTTATCATCATCTTCATGTGAAATATAAGATAATTCTTCTACAAAGTCATCAACAGGTTTTTCTTCTTGATTACTAATAGATGAAATTTTTTTGATAACTGAAGACCCATAATGAGGTAAAATTAAAAATCCAATAAAAGTAACCAACCAAAAAGAAATTAATCTCTCAACCACAGTAGCTGCTGCACTAATAGATGCAGAAATTCCAGCATTTGAATATAATAAAATCATAACTCCATCAATAGCTCCAATACCTCCAGGTAAAAGCGGAATCATACCAATTAAAGAAGCTATAATAAAAATTTCCCCTATAAGTAATGGAGAAACAGATACCCCAAAAGCTAAAAATACTACATAAACTCTTAAAATTTCTATAAACCATATGAAAAATGATAATGGTAGTCCATAATATAAAATATTTTTATGAGAAATCATCAATTTCATGGTGTCTTGAAAACCTGAAATAACTTCTCTAATCTTATTTTCAGTTTTTTCAGGATTTTTTTTATAAAATCTATGAACTAAACAAATAATCCAATTAGTTATTTTTTCCCCAAATTTCTCATTAATAGATATGTAAACAAGTAAAACTAATACTAAAACTATAGCTATTATTGCAAGTATCATTATTAAAATAATCCATAATGGGAGTGGAAAATATAAAGTAACAGAGATGATTGTAATAATAGCTAAAATAATAAAAGGGAATGTATCTAATAATTTATCAGAAATAACTGTAGCAAAAGCTTCCTCAGTAGGTACACCTATTTCTTTTGCTAAAATATAAGCCCTTACAGGTTCTCCGCCCCCTCTACCACTAGGTGTAATATTATTAACAGCTAATCCAACCAAAACCATTGGAAGCAAACTTTTCACCCCAAGATTAATATCATCTATTTTATTAATAATTTTCCACCTAAGAGCATAAAGATAATAAGTTGCAATTTGGATAATTATAGCAATAAGTATAATCCAAATATTAGCTAATTTTAAAGATGATATGATTTGATCTATACCTATAAACCATAACATAACAGCCATTATTAGAAGACCAAAAAGTAAAAAAATAACTGATTTATATTTCATAAAACGCCTTTTTATAATTATTACATTTAATATGTTTAATCTTACTTAAATATTTAAATAATTTTAATTTATTGAAAAATAGATATCTTTATATAATTAAAAAGTTTAATTTATAAGTAATGCATAATTCATAAACATATTATTATTACTTTTAATTAAAAGATACATTATAATTTATTATTTATATTAACTAAATACTTTTTTATATGATTTTTTTAATTTCTTAGATTAATTGTTTTATGATATTCCTTATGCATTAAACTATAGTCTAAGAATTTAATCCATTTAAATTTTTTTGATTATTATAGGATATGAAATAATGTTTGAAGACAATATGAATCAAGAAAATTTTTCCTGCCCTGTTGAAGTAGGAAATGAATATGATGTTAAAATTGAAGATAAAGGGAAAACTGGTGATGGAATCGCTAGAATCGAAGGTTTTGTCGTATTTATTCCTGAAGTTGAAGTAGGTCAAGAAGTAAAAATTAAAATTAATGCTGCACGTAGAAAATTCGCTTTTGGCGAAGTAGTAGAATAATTTTATCAAAATTAAAAGCTATATTAACTTATAGCTACCTTTTTTCTTTTTAAACTTTAATCATACTGTTTATACATTACTAACTTTTTTTGAAAATAATTTATGCTTATTTTTTTTACATACAACTAAATTCAAAGGTACAAAAAAAATTATTATCATATATAATTAAAATACTATTTATTATATAAAATTCATCTTAAAAAAGTGAATTAACTCTAAAAAATTTAATATAAGTAGTTAGCCTCTATACTAATAATTGATTTGAGAAAAGAAAAGGATTTAATAGTAAGTTCTTATTAAAAAGTATAAATGAGAATATGTTTATTTAAAATATTTTTAAATAATCTTTACATTCTCAAATAAAATATATGGAGGAAAAATAAATGGTTAAAAAATACCTAAAAATATTATTAGTGGCTTCATTAATATTACTATCAATTAGTGCAGTTTCAGCAGACAATATAACTATCGATGATGTAAATTATGAAGTAAATACTGAAAATGAAATTATAACAAATACCCACAATGATTTACAAAATACAATTAGTAATACAAATAACGAAAATAACAACAATGATGACACATACACTGATTTACAAAATAAAATTAATAATGCTAGTGAATCTAGTCAAGTAGAATTAAATAAAAATGTTATTTATACACAAGGTGAAGATGAAAGTCTAATTGGAGGTATACAAATAAACAAATCTATTACTTTAGATGGTAAAGATTTCACAATAAACGGAAATAATACTGCAAGAATCTTTAATATCACTGCAGACAATGTAGTTATTAAAAATATTAATTTAATAAATGGAAATACAGATTTAGGTGGAATAGTCTATAATTCAGGAAAATTATCCTTAGAAAATTCTACACTCAATGGTACAGGTCATTTATTATATAATAATGGAGAATTATCCTTAGATAACAATATAATTATATCTGATTTAGCTCCAATTTTTAATAATAAAACTATAACTAGTCAAACCTACTTAACTATTTCTGATTATAATAACGTTATACAGAATCAAACTATTGATTTAAAAGCTATTTTAACCGATGATAACAATAATGCTATTGTTGGTCAAAATATTACATTAACAATTAATGGTATAACTACAAATATTAATAATCTTATAAATAACAAAACCTATTATGCAAAATACAATGCAACTACTAAAGGTAAATTCAATATTACAGGTAATGCAACTGGTGTTAATAACTTAACTGTTAATAATGGAACTATTACTGTTAAAGATGACCCTAATTTAGATGTTAATGTTACAAGTGGAGATTTAAATTTAAATATTAAAGTTATTGTTGATTCCGATGCTACAGGTAATGTTACAATCAAGATAGGAGATAAAACTTACTATGGAACATTGGTTAATAGAGTATTTGAAGGTACTTATAATGTAAGTGCTGGAGATTATAATGTAACCGTAATTTATGATGGAGACGAAATTTTTGGAGCAGCTTACTATAATGAAACAATTACTATTCCTAAACTAAATACTACTTTAGTTGGAAATAATGTTGTAATGTATTATAAGAATGGTACAAGATACTATGTTAAATTAACAGACATTAATGGAAATCCAATAGCTAATACCAATGTAACTATCAATATCAATGGCCAAAATTACACTAGAACTACTGATGAAAATGGTATTGCAAGTATAGCTCTTAATTTAAACCAAGGAATCTATAATGTAACTGTTTTATTTAATGGTACAGATAATTATAATCCATCAGAAACCAATAATACTATTGAAATTAAAACAACTATAACTAGTGAAAATATTGTAAAGTTTTATAATAACGGTACAAAACTTATTATAGTCGTTGTAGATGGCCAAGGTAATCCTTTAAACAATATTACTGTAGTTTTAAATATCAATGGTCAATTTTATACTTTAACTACTGACGAAAATGGAACTGCATTCTTTGATTCAAATTTATTACCTGGAAATTATGTTGTTACCATTAATAATACTTATAATGGTGAATTAAAATCCAATAATATTAGTGTTATTTCTACTATTAACAGTAGCGATATAGTCATGTATTATAACAATGGTACAAAATATACTGCAACTATCTTAGATGGACAAGGTAATCCTTTAAACAATACTAATGTAACAATCGTAATAGATGGTAAAACTTACAACTTAACTACTGATGAAAACGGAACC
>JAHKLT010000058.1 GCA_020854915.1 Methanobacteriaceae archaeon
AGGATATTTGTAAAAAACGAGATATTAGTTTACCTACATTTCATAAGTGGTTAGACCGTTGGAATGATGAAGGATATGAAGGTTTGTATCCTAAATATTATAATGGTGGCCGTCCGTCAAAATTGACTTTTGAAGAAAAACAAAAACTAAATGATATTCTTGAAAAAGAAGATTATCTGAATCAAAAAAAGGTTGCACAGATTATTAAAGATGAATTTAATGTTGTTTATTCAATATCTCAGCAATCAGTAGTTTTAAAAGAATTAGGTTTTCATTACACAAAACCTTATCAATTTTATTCTAAAAGACCCAACGATGCAGAAGAATTATTAAAAAAAACCTCCCAGAAATAAATTTAGATAATCAAATTTTAGTCTTTTTAGATCAAACAGGATATCAAAATCGTTGTAATTCTGGAAAATTATGGTTTAAACCAGAAAAAAGTAAAAATAAAATCATAAGGAACCCAGATAAAATAAAAATTAATGCATTTTGGATCTTATTCACCTAATGGAAACAGCGTATTACAATTTAGAGAAAGCTCTAAAACATTTGATATAATGATTTTTTTAGTAGAAACTAGAAAAATTAACCTTAATAATAAAAATACAACATATAACTTACAATTATTATTAAATAGATATTATAATCAACATAAAGAAATAATAGATGAATATGATAAAATAAAATATTATGATAATACCATTAAAAGGGAAATAATAAAAAATAAGAAAGATAATCTTCGAAATGAAATCAAATATTATGGAAAAGATTTAATAACATTAATAGATAATTATGAATCCATCATAGAGAATTATATATCTCAAAATATCTCAAATAGAGAAATTCATGATACAAAAATTTTAAAAAAAGATCATGATAAAAAACAAAAAATTCAACGAGAAATATCATTAGCTAAAAGCTTAAAAAATGAATTGAACACTTTAAAATGGATTAAAAATCTTAAAAATGAAAAAGAAATTATACTTGTTTTAGATAATGCAACAATTCATCATGCAGTTTTAACAAAAGATTTAGCTAAATTATTAAATATTAATTTAATTTACTTACCTAAGTATGCTTCTGATTTAAATCCTATTGAAAGAGTTTGGTATGCTATAAAACATGAATTATCCACAGAATATATTGAAGATAAAGATTATTTAAAAGAAAATTTCACGGTTTATTTTGATAAATATGCACAAACAGATTCCTTATCGGAAGAATTCTTACGAAAATTTATTATTTAACAACTTTATCAAAAATACTATAATTGTATTTGCTCTTTCCCTATCAGAATTTTTTTTCTATGACATTATTTTTCAAAGTACCATACTCTTTGTGAATTATCTGTGTTATTAAAAGATCCTTCATCCATAAAAACAAAGACAGTATCATTAAAATCAATATTTTTATTTTTCAATTATTTTCTTAATATCAATTACTTGTTTATGTAATATTTCATCAGCATTTTCAGGTTCTTTAGCATATTTGGGATAAGGATTTCCATATTTCGCACTAAAACTCTTTAAAACATGAGACAACCATGAAACTGCATTAATCAATCCCCTCATTTATTGTAAATATGTTCTTTTATTTATTTAGTTGTTTTTAAGTCGAGATTTAACATATCTATCTTTCAATTCTTTCTTTTGATCATCAGTTAATTTTAGATGGCCTATCCTTCTCCCCATTTATATTTTATACCTTCTAAATCCTTTTTTATTCCACTTATCTAACCATATTAATCCCATTTTCATACCCATAATCCTACAATATTCTGCTGATTATTTAATAGTTTTAGACTCATAAAAGACTTTTTATAAAAATCATGATTTTAATTACTTCCGGTTCCATGCTCTTATGAATAATTTTAGTAATTTCATCCAATACTTAAATATTTAATTAATTTTCGCTGACTATTTGGAACTTTAATATTTTCATAATCTTCACAAGAATTATTATCAATAGAATTCATAAATCAATATTTAAAATTCATTATTGATAAACTTTACCATTATAACTATAATACAAGAAGAGGATTAATTATGACAAATATTAATGTAAAAACTCAAAAAGAAATGGAAGAAAAAAACAAAATCTAATACTTCAAGGGATACCAAATAGCTAAAAAAAACAAAAAACTACACTATTTTAAGAAACGAAGAAAACAGAAAAGAATCTTTAATAATTAACATTATCCTACTATTTTTAATTACATTAGGTTTTATTTTTGATTTTATAGGTACTAGTATATGAGTATTTTTACTCGGGAATTTCATTTGCTATTTGGCTTTTTTTAAGAAAATTTTAATTGTAAATATTGAAATAATCTAAATATACTTATTTACACATAATCTGAATATTTGTCTAATGATTTTTTAATTTCATCGGTATTTTTGTAAAATTCACCATTTAATGCATCAATAAAAATAATTTTATTTTGTTTAGAATTATTTTCTCTATATTTTATTGCATAAACTGGAGTATATGTTAAATAAGTGAAAAAGACATCATTAATCAAAACATCAGAATTTATTTTATCTTTAAATATTTTTATTGCTTGATCTTTTTTAATTTTCACTTCTGACTTAGAAACATTTTTTCTATTACTTAACAGTCTGCCTGTCAATTCCACAATACCACTTATTAACATGATAAGTATCAATAATGAGTATATTATATATGCAAGTGTTTTGGGTAATATAATTCTTTGTAATAAAGTAGCAATAACCAAGGGCATGAAAAAGAAAACCCAAGATAGAGGGTATATCCATTTATAATTTAACATTATATAATTATGAAAATTTATCTCTCTATCTCCTACTTTTGATATTTTATTTCCTATTTTTGATAGTTTATATCGTATTTTAAATTTATATTTTTTGAAGTTCATTTAAGATCTATTTAAAGTTTTAAACTATATCTGCACGATCAGAAACTGTGTGGATAAGTGAAGGAATAGTAATTTGTTTTCCATAATTATAAACAATATTATAAATCTGTTCACCTGTAGTTTTACCTATCGTATTCCTAAATATATTTTTTTGAGCTGTTTTAATAGTATATTCTTTCACGGCAGTGTTATAGTAGACTTGGGCAAAAGTAGTAGATAATTTAACACCTTGTGTTCTTAAAGCAGTTTCCATTAAAACTTTTGCTGGCGCATAAGCTACTCGTCCTCCAACGTATGACAATCCCATACCAATGCCAAAATCAACCCAGTTAGTTAGTTTTATATATCCTGGAGACGTACTCCAAAAATTATCAAATAGTCCTGTACTATATGCATTTGCAATAGTTCCACCAATTATTAAAGTTGCTGCAACTCCCCAACCAAAAGGACCTGCTGCTGCTAAACCAACCATTATTGTCAATCTTTCAGCAGTTCTTTTTCAATTCCTTTATCTAAAAAAAGTAAAAACAATGATTCGATAATTTCATCTTTTTTACCCATAAAAAATGATAAGTGTAAAAAAGTTATTCTACTTCAAATGATTTTTTAAGTAAATCTAAATTTATAAAACCAGTATTATATAACTTACCGGTTCTTAAATCATTAATAACTACTTCTGCTGGTGCAAACATTCCTTTATCTATTTTATAAAAGTCAAAATCTGCTTCTTTAAATACATCAAAAAATGGTTTTCCATAGCTATCAGCGGCTGATGAAGGTAATTTTGCTGCTAAATCTGCAATATCATCGCCTTCTTCAGAATCAATATAATAATAGACTCTTCCACCGAATAAAACTGCGTCATTTGTTTTACCCATAGCTTTTAATCCATCAGGATCGATTGGAGCTATAGGAGCTATTCCTGTTGCAATTTTCACTTTATTTACATCAAAATCAAGTGCTTCTAACATTTTATAGGTACCATTTTCAACACATCTTCCAGAAATTTGAATTGAGCCAACAAGGGAAGAGGTTGGTGCAACAAGCAAGTATACATTATTTACATCCACATTACATTCTTCAGCTATATATTCTGCAACATCTTCACCAGGTAAAACATCTGATTCCAATGTTAAAATAGCTATATCTGCATCATCTTTATAACCTATCGCTTCATATGTTTCAGAGGGTTTAAGTGCTAGAGCTCTTGCAGGACCTGAACCTAATGCAAAAAAATCTCCAACAGATACAGACCATCCTGCTTTTTGAGAACCTAATGTTGAAATAGCTGGAAAATTAGTTTTAGTTTTAACTGAAGGTAGAGAAAATGTTTCAGATAAATCTCCAGGTATGGAAATTCCAACTTCACCTAAACCTCCAAGACAAACTTTAGTATATAATTCTCCACCTTTAAAACTTCCTTCTACATTTACACCACAATCAAGTATTGTAGCACCATTATTCAATTTACTAACAGCTATATTTAGCTCGTCAGCTTTTTCTATCATTGAATCTACAACTTTCTTAGCTTCTAAATTTACACTAACCATTTTTTGGACTCCTTATAAAGAAAATAAATTTAAAAATTAATTAAATTTAATATCAAAAAGTAATATATATTTAGGAATATTTAAAAGTTTATAAAAGATTCTAGTAGAAAAAATATTTAAAAAAGAAAAAAGTAAGATAAAATAAATTATCTTTTTAACATTACATTGGAGGCATTCCACCCATAGCAGCAGGATCCATACCACCCATATCAGGTTCACCGCCACCAGTAGATGCAATAACATCATCAATTCTTAAAATCATTTCAGCTGCTTCGCTAGCGGATTGAATAGCTTGTTTTTTGACACGTTTTGGTTCAATTACACCAGCATCTTTCATATCCATCACAGAACCATCAAATACATTAAGACCCATGAATGCAGATTTTTCATGTGCAGATCTAAGATCTACTAATGAATCAATACTATCAAGACCAGCATTTTCAGCTAAAGTTTTAGGAACAACTTCTAAACTTTCTGCAAATGCATTTACAGCTAATTGTTCTCTTCCACTAATAGAATCAGCATAATCTTTTAATTTTTTAGCCATAGCTATTTCTGGAGCTCCTCCACCAGCAACAACTTTACCATCTTCAATGGTTGCAGCAATAACACCAATAGCATCTTCAATAGCTCTTTCGATTTCATCTACAACATGTTTGGTACTTCCTCTTAAGAATAATGTTACAGCTTTTGCTGCTTTACATTCTTCTACAAAGATCATTTCTTCACCAGAAACTTTTCTTTCTTCTACAATACCAGCTTCACCTAAATCATCAGCAGTTAAATCGTCGAAGTTTGAAATTACATTAGCACCAGTAGCTTTAGATAATTTTTCAATATCTGATTTTTTAACTCTTCTAACAGCCATGATTCCAGCTTTAGATAAGTAATGTTGTGCAAGATCATCAATACCTTTTTGTGCAAAAATAACATTAGCACCTGCATCAACTACTTTATTAATCATATCTTTGACCATGTTTTCTTCTTGTTCAATGAAAGCTTGCATTTGAGCAGGATCAGTTATTCTAATTTCTGCATCAACTTCAGTTTCTTTTACTTCAAGAGGAGCATTTAATAAAGCTATTTTTGCATTTTCTATTTTAGTAGGCATACCTGCGTGAACTCTTTCTTTATCTACAATAACACCTTCAACTAAAGTAGAATCTTCTACAACAGTACCTTCTTTTTTCTCAATTTTGATGTGCTCTACATCTACAGTACAATCATCTTCAACTTGTTTAACAGCGTCAACAACTAAATTAGCTAATGGTTCACGAGCTTTTTCAGTTCCTTTTCCAGTCATTGCAGTCATAGCAACATTAACTAACATTTCTCTTGAAACATCTTCAATAGAAATTTCTTCTAAAATTTCTTGAGCTTTTTCTGCTGCTTTTCTGTAACCCATAGCTATAATAGTAGGATGAATGTCAGAATCTAATAATGATTCAGATTTTTTAAGTAATTCACCAGCAATGATAACTGCAGTTGTAGTTCCATCTCCAACTTCATCTTCTTGGGTTTTAGCTACTTCTACTAACATTTTAGCTGCAGGATGTTCAATATCCATTTCTTTTAAAATAGTAACTCCATCATTAGTTACTACAATATCCCCAAGAGTATCTACTAACATTTTGTCCATTCCTTTTGGACCTAAAGTAGTTCTTACAGTTTCAGCTAATACTTTACCAGCTAATATATTGGTTCTTTGAGCATCTCTCCCAAGTAACCTATTAGTTCCTTCTGGTAATACAAAAATTGGTTGTCCACCTTGTGCCATTAATAATCACCTTAATATTTTTTTTAAATAAATGTTCAATTTTAGATACGAATATTACAAATTAATTACCATTAAAACAATTTTTAATAAATTTTACAAAATAAGTTAATGTTTTAAAATGGATTTAAATTTATATAATATCCTACATATTAACTGAGTTAGAGGTTATATAAATACTTTATGGTTAATTTAATTTATAATAAAAAACATATCAAAAATAGGTAATATGGAATATATAGATTTATCTCATAAATTAATAAATAATTTAGAGGTTTTTCCAGGAGATCCTGAATTTAAACTAAATAATTTTAAAGTTCCTGATGAAAATGATAGTTCTTTAATTAGTAAAATTTCTGCTTGTTTGCATAGTGGAACACATATTGATTCACCATTGCATTATATAAAAAATACTAATAATATTTTAAATTTAAAATTAGACAATTTAATTGGAAAATCATCAATAATACAATATAAAAATAATGAAAAGGAAATCCATATAGAAAAATTCGAAAATCCGTTAGAAAAAATAGTTATTTTAAACACAACTTGGTGTAATAATTGGGGTAGTGACAAGTATTTCATTGAAAATCCTTACCTCTCAAAAGAATTTGCTGAAACTTTAATTGAAAAAAATATTAATGGACTAGCTATAGACACACCATCTGTAGATAAATTCGGAAAAAGTACAATTCATAAAATTTTACTAAAAAATAATATTTGGATAGTTGAAAATCTAACGAATACTAATAGAATCGTTAAAAATAAGTATTATGCGTACTTTATTCCAATAAATATTGATGCAGAAGCATCTTTTGTAAGAGCTTTTCTTAAAAAATAATTTTATTCTTCATAATTTTTATGAAGAGATTTTGGATTTTGGGAGTTATTATCTGTTTTTAAATCATTAAAAAATTTATTAACTTCTTCAAGTCTTTTTATCTTATCATCTTTTTTAAATAGTTCTTGTTTGAGTTTAAAGTATTTATCTTTAGGAATAAAACTTTCTTTAAGTAAATTAATTTCATTATCCTTTTTATATACTTCTTCTTTTGTTTTATCAAGTTCCTCTTTAATAGAGATAATATTTTTCTTGCTTTTTAGAGAACTTTCCAACTTAATGATTTCAATATTTTTATTACCTATCTCTTTAGATAGTATTTTAATTTTAGCATCTTTCTCAGCAATAATGCTTTTAGATTGATCTAATCTTTCATTAATATCCATTAATTCTTTTCTTTTAAAGTCTTTTAATTGTTCTGCAAAATATTCTTTAATTTCATCTAAAGAATTAGTAATATAATTAAGCTCATAAATTTTATTGTCTTTTTGCTTAATAATGTCATCTTTCTCAGCAATGATATTATTTAAATATTGAACATCATCTTCAACTTTAGATTTAATCATATCTAATTCATTTTCTTTTTCTAAAATCTTGTTTTGAAGATTATTAACAATATTATCATCAGTAAACTTATTATTCACAAATTCAAGTTCTGTTACTTCAATTTTAAGCTTATCAAGCTCTAACAAGCAAGCTTTAAATAATGATCGAAGAGTTTCTTTTTCAGTGTCTGTTCCAAGCCCCATACTATCCCAATATTAGTTATTTAAAATTATTTATTAATAAATTAATTTAATTAATAAATGAATTAATAAAAAACCATACATTTTTTTAAAACCCTAAATGTATAGCTAATAATCATAATATAAGATAAAATATAATGTTTATAATATTTAAATTTAATCATAACTAATTATAAAAAAAATAAGCTATAAAAAAGTTGAAATTCAAAAAAAGAAGAAAAATTTAAAAAAATATTTAATAGATTCAAAGGATTTTATTATTTATAAGTTCTGCATTTAAAATAGATGCACCAGCAGCACCTCTTATAGTATTATGACCCACAAGAACATATTTAAAACTATTATCAAATGCTTGGTCTTTTCTAAGTCTTCCTACTGTAACAGCCATTCCATCTGAAGCATTTCTATCCATTCTAGGTTGTGGTCTATTTTCGTCTTCGCTCACAATAAGTGGATTTTTTGGTGCAGAATGTAAATTTAACTCTTGGGGAAGTGCTTTAAATGAAGACATTTTTTCCTTAACATCATCAATATTAACATCATCATCTAACTCAATGAAAACTGCTTCAGTATGACCATCAACTACAGGAGCTCTATGGCAAGATGCAGAAATATTAAAATCACATGGACTTACATCACCATTATTTTGAGAACCTAATAAGTATAATGTTTCACTTTCCATTTTTTCTTCTTCTCCACCAATAAAAGGTACAATATTATCCATAATAGCCATAGAAGGAACACCATTATATCCTGCACCAGAAATAGCTTGCATAGTTGAAACATGAACCTTTTTAATATTAAAATTATCCTGAATAGGTTTTAATGTTAAAGTTAAAGCAATAGTAGAGCAATTAGGATTAGTTATAACAAAGCCATCAGAATTATTTTCTTTTTGTTGAATTTCAATCATATCTAAAAATTGAGGATTAACTTCAGGAATAATTAAAGGAATATTCTTCTCCATTCTAAGAGCACTAGCATTAGAAGCTACAACATAATCTTTAGCAAAAGATTTTTCTGTTTTAGCAGCAAATTCTGTTGGAAGTGAAGAGAAAATTATTTCAGTATCATTTGATACATCATTTGGATTAGTTTCACTTACAATAATGTCTTTAACACATTCAGGCATAGGTTCATCAAGATACCATGTAGTAGCATCCTCATATCTTTTTCCTGCAGACCTTGAAGATGCACATAAATCAGTTATATTAAAATCAGGATGTTCATCAAGTAAATTTATAAATCTTTGGCCAACCATCCCAGTTGCACCTAAAATACCAACATTAACCATTTAAAACACCTAATTTAATCCTAAAACATCATTCATATTATGAACTTTACCTGGTTCACCAGATTCAATAAATTCTAAAGCTCTCATAACACCAGCTATAAATACTTCCCTTGTATGAGCTCTATGATTTATTTCTAATCTTTCACCTTCACCAATAAACATTACAGAATGATCTCCAACAATATCTCCACCACGAATAGCATGTAATCCAATTTCTTTTTTAGTTCTCTCACCTACTATTCCTTCACGACCATATACAGCAATTTCTTCAGTATTTCTACCTAATTCATTAGCAATTATTTCAAATGCAGTCATAGCTGTACCAGAAGGAGCATCTTTTTTCTTATTATGATGTGCCTCTATAATTTCTATATCAAAATCATATAAAAGATTTGATAAATCTTTCAGTGTTTTAAAGAAAACATTTACTCCAATAGACATATTAGAAGATATAACTGATTTAACATTGTTCTTTTCAATGTTTTTGATATTTTCTTTCATTTGTTCTTCAGTAAATCCAGTGGTTCCAACAATCAGATTTACTCCAGATTCAGATGCTATTTTAATTGTATTAACTGAAGCAGGAGCTATTGTGAAATCAACTAAAACATCAGCATTAGATTCTTCTAAAACTTTTTTTAAATTTTGAGAACCAGTGATGTTAACACCAATTGATTCAATACCAATTTTACTACCAATTTCTTCACCTTCAAAAGGAGTATCAGGAATTTCAATAGCAGCTACTACTTCCATATCATCATAATCTTGAATTTTTTTAATAATTCCAGAACCCATTCTTCCAAGAGCTCCAGTAACAGCAATTTTTAACATATTATAACCTAATTAAATTATTTTAGAATTTTTTAAAGCAATTTTAAGTGTTTCAATATTTTCTTCCTTCATAGGAGCTAAAGGTTGTCTTACATGGCCTGCAGGCAAACCCATTATTTTTAAAGCTTCTTTTGCAGGAACAGGATTACTTTCAATGAAAAGAGCTTTAGTCAAATCATTTAACTCATAATGAAGATCTTTAGCCTTTTCAAAATCCCCATCAAGGATACAATTAACCATTAATGACATTTTTTTAGGATTAATATTAGCAGAAACACTAATAACCCCTTTTGCACCAAGAGACATCATAGGTAATGTAAGAGAATCATCCCCAGACAATATATTAAAGTCATCATCTAATCCTTCGCTATAAAGAAGATTTAATGTATTAGATACCTTCGTAATATCACCAGTAGCTTCTTTTAAAGCTTTAATATTATCCATTTTAGCTATTTCAATAATAGATTCAGAAGACATATCTATTCCAGTACGTGATGGAACATTATATGCAATGATTGGAATATCAGCGCTATTGGCTACTGATTCAAAATGTTTAACAAGTCCATGTTGCTGTGGTTTATTATAATATGGAGTTATTACAAGTGCAGAATCTGCACCAACATCTTCAGAAAACTTAACTAAATCTACAGCTTCATTTGTGGAATTACTTCCAGCTCCAGCTAATGTATCTACACGACCATTTACCTCATCTACTAATATTTCAATTAAAAGTTTATGTTCTTCATGACTCATTGTAGCTGATTCACCCGTAGTTCCTACTGCAAGCAATCCATCTACACCATTTTCAATGAGAAAATTAACATTTTTTCTAAAACCTTCTTCATCTATTTCATTGTTAGATGTAAAAGGTGTAACCATTGCAACATATGTACCTTGAAAATTCATTTTAAAACCTCTTTAATTAATTCAAAAGCTTTTTTACCATCTTCCCATTCAACAAACAAAACAATAGCTGTTTGTGAAGAAGAAATTTCAACAATATTAATATTGTTTTCCCTAAGGGGATCAGTTAAAATAGAAATTACACCTGGAGTGTTGATAAAATCAGGATCAACTATTGTAACCATAGATATATCTTTTCCAAGTGAAAGTGAACTTAATGTAGTATTTTTAACTACTAATTCATGTAATAAATGATAAGCATTATTAGCATCTTTTTTATTTAAGAAAAATGTTATGGAATTTTGACCTGCTGAAATTCCAAAAATATTTATTTCATTTTTTGCTAAGGTAGTTGTTAATATTGAGAGCAATCCTTGCTTTTTAAGCATGTTTTCCCCAACAAGAGCTAATACTTTAATAGGTTCTGGATATAAAGTAGCTGATTTCATCATATCATCACCAAAAGGCCCTACAATAGAAGTCCCCCTACTAGATAAATCACCTTTTTCAAAAGAAATTATTTTAGCATTTACCATTGGATCTTTATATTTCAAAGAATGAGGATGTAAAACTTGAGCTCCATGAGTAGCTAAATCTCTCATTTCTTCAACTGTTATTTTGTCTAATTTTTCAGCACCTTCAATTTTATTAGGATCTGTTGACATAACACCATCAACATCAGTAACAATTATAACTTCATCTGCACTTAAACAATGTCCAAGTAAGAAAGCAGTTACATCACTGCCTCCACGACCTAAAGTTGTGATTTCTCCATTTTTTCCTTTACCAATAAAACCACAAACAACAGGTATTATCCCTTGATTAACTAAATTTTTTAATTCATTAGATTTTTCCTGGGTTAATTCGAAATCAATTTCTGCATTTAATGCATTAGAATCTGTGATAATAGGCCAGTTTTCATTGTAAGGATCAATATATTCAGATTTAACACCTAATGATTCAATAGCTCCTGAAAGAATCCTAGTACTTGTTAATTCCCCCATAGATAAAATTTCTGCATTTTGTTTATCAGTTACAGCATCACCTATAGATTCATTAATAATTTTTATCAAATCATCTGTAGCTTTATTCATAGCTGAAACAACAACAACAACTTTTTTACCCGCCATATAAGTATTTACTACAGATTGAGCTGCTTTTTTAATCCTTGAACCATTACCGATCGAAGTTCCCCCAAATTTAGCTATTACTAACTCCATTAACATTCACAACCTATTAATTAACAAAAAATAATATATTATCATTAAAAAGCTAAAATTCCAATTAAATAAAAAAAATAATGATAGTATAATATATAAATTAAAGTAATTTCTAATTAATATACTTTAAGAAAAATTTTAAAAAAAGTAGTTAAAAAATAATGAAAAATAAAATAATTATTCTTGTCTTTGTCTTTGCCTTACAAGTCTTGTAACATATCCAGCAATTTTATTTCTCAAATGTTTAGTACTTACAGTAGAATGTTCCATTACTAATTTTTTGTTTTCATCAAAATCAGTAGTAAATTCACCCTGATGGGTCTCTATAAGCTCTCTAGATAAACGTTTAACAAATGAAGTCCTAATATTTCCCATTTTCATTCCTCCTTAAAATTTCTTTTTGCTCATTTTTGCTTAAAATAGTTAACATTTTCATGATTTCAGATAAAATTTCTTCATCAATATTCTTATCAATTGCTAACTTATTAACTTTATCATGTAAAGACTTTTCTCTTTCTTTATCATAAATATCCATACCTAAAAATTGTTTAGAATATACAATATCTTTTGCAAGAGAAGTTCTGCGATAAATCAAATCAACTAAATCATTATCAATTTCATCAATCTGTTTTCTGGATTTTTCAAGAAGATTATAAGCTTCCTGTTTGTTTTCAAAAAAAATTCCTTTTTTTCTATTCCCCATAAGATAAAACACCTAATTGATAATGATATAATTTATTAATATTTTAGTATTTAAATTATTTTATTTTAAAAATATACATCCAAGATTATTTACTTTAGTTTCTATAATCTTTCCATCAAAAAATGACCATGAATCTTTAATATCATCAATAAATTCATTTTCACAAATAGCTACAAAAGAAGAACCAGTACCTGATAATCCTGATGCATAAGCTCCAGCATTTAAAGCATCAATAGCTATTGATGAATCGAAACCTAAAGTAGCTGAATAAATTAAACCATTTAATGTTAAAGCATTAAAATAATCTCTTTTTTGAGCCATATTAAATGCATTCTTAACAAGTGGAGAGAGTAATTTAATTTTTGAAACATCAACATCACTAGACTTTGAGTGAAAATTAGGCATGTAAACTAGTACTTTTAATTCATCCATCTTTTCTTTATTAATAATTTCCCTATATTCATTATTTGTTACAGTGATTCCACCAAAATAAGAAGCAGTTGCATCATCAAAAGCACCAGTAATAGTAACATCTGCTTCAAGTGATGAATCAATAGCTAAATTAATAATATCAAAATCATTTAATGGTTTTTTATCATACTCTTCAGAAATTATATTAGATAATGCTAAAACAATTCCATTTGATAATGCACTACTACTTGATAATCCAGAAGCCATTGGAAGATTAGATTTAGTTTTAATTTCCAAACCTATATCATCATAAGAAATATTAAAATGATTTAATGTATTTTTAACACATATTTCCATTAATTTAGTATCTGCTCCAATATCAGAATGATATTTTAAATTACTAGAAGATGTTTTAATATCTATAATAATATCTAAATCAATACCAAAAGCTGAACCATAACCAATAGCTATTGCATTAATTATTGTAGCAGATCCTATAGCAGAAACTTTTTTTTTCAATAAACCACCTAATACTATAATTTATTTTATGTATTAATATAAATCTTTTTGATATTTAAAATTTAAAAAACGATATTCTTAAATATTTTATTAAAAATAGATATAAATTATAAAAATTAGGAGAGTAAAAAATGACTACAAAAATCGAAGTATTTTCAACTGATGGCTGCCCTCATTGTCCAGGTGCAGTAAGAATGGCTGAAGAAGTAAAGCAAGAATTAGGCGATATTGATTTAGAAATTGTTAAAATCGATAATGAGGAAAATAGGCAAAGAGCTGTTGATTATGGAATAATGGCTGTTCCAACAATTGTTATTAATAACAATGTAGAATTTACTGGAGCACCTGCAAAAGAAGATTTAATTGCAAGAATAAAAAGTTTATAAACATCTTTTTATTCTTAAATTATATTTAATTACTATTTTTTATATGAGTTTAGAAAACACTCAAAATGGTGTTACAACAGGTAGTGTTGCAACAGCTACTGCCTTAAGTGCATTGAAAACTATTTTAACAGATGAAGATATATCTGTTGTTCAAATTAAAACACCAAAAGAGATTATTGATATAGAAATAATTAAAAATGAAAAAATATCAAATAATCTTGCAAAATCAATAGCTATTAAACATCCTTACAATGATCCTGATGTTACAGTTAATTTAGACATTATAGCTACTGTAGAACTATTAGATAAAAAAAATAATGAAACAATTCTAATCACTGGAGGAGATGGTGTTGGTAAAGTTACAAAACCAGGACTACAAATCCCAGTTGGTGGATATGCAATTAATCCTGTTCCTCGTAAGATGATTGAAAATAATTTAAAACCATTGATTCCAAAGGGCAAAATGGTTAAAGTTGAAATATCTATTCCAAAAGGAAAAGAAATAGGTAAAAAAACTATGAATCCACGTTTAGGTATTGTTGATGGAATTTCTATTTTGGGAACTACAGGTATTGCAAGATCTATGTCTTCACAGGCCTATAAAGATTCAATTGTTTATCAAATTGATGTAGCTATTGCTGAAAATCTAGATAATTTAGTTTTTGTTCCAGGTAATATTGGTGAAAAGATAGCTTTAGAAAAACTAAATGTTTCTAAAGAACAGATTATTCAAACAGGAAATTATATTGGGTTTATGTTCGAAAAAGCTGCAGAAAAAGGCGTTAAAAACTTTACATTATTTGGGCATATTGGTAAACTTGTTAAAGTTGCTGGAGGCATATTCAATACAAAGCATTCAATAGCTGATGGTAGATGTGAAATAATTATTACATATGCTGCATTAAATGGAGCAAATAAAGATGTTTTAAAAGAAATTTATAATTCTAAAACAACTGATGATATTTATGAAATATTAAGAAGAGAAAATTTAGATGAAAAAGTTTCTAATGATATTGCAGATGCTATAAAGTTAAAATGTAAAGACAGATTTGAGATTAATCTTAATGTTATTTTAGTAGATATGCAAGGTAATTTTTTAAATACTAATTTTGATTAAATAACTATTTTTTAAAAAATTATATTTAAAAGATTCATTAATGTAAGTAGGCATATACACATATGTATTAATAAAAATAATTTCAAATAGATTTATGAAAATTTTCATATAATTCATTAAGTTATGTTCAATTAATTTGAACAAAATATATAATATTTTTAGAATATTTTAAATATTTTCCATGATATAAATTTTAATTATAAGAAAAAATAGAAATAAAGGAATTAAAAAAATGAAAATAGCTATGGTAGGGCAATTTCCACCTCATATTGGTGGTGTTGGAGTACATATAAATACTCTTGCTAAAAAATTAGTTGAAGAAGGACATGAAGTTTATGTAATCACCTATCCTCATAAAGATATTCAAGATATTGATGGTATTAATGTAATTGGAACTGAAGGAATAAATATTCCTGGTTTAAGAGGAGTTCTATTCTATTTAAATTCTAAAAAAGCTTTAAAAAAATTAATAGACAAAGAGAATATTGATATAGTTCATGGGCACTATTTATTTCCTGCAGGACTTGCAAGTGTTGAAATCGGCAAAAAAGAAAAAATAAAAACATATGTTACAGCACACGGATCTGATATGTTTGAAATGTATAAAAAACAATTTTTTATGAGACCACTAATTAAAAAAGTCTTAAAAAATGCAGATGTAGTGCTTGCTGTAAGTAATGCATTGAAAAAAGAAATAATAAAAACTAATGTAGAAGGCATAAAAGAAAAAACACGTATTTATTTGAATTCTGTAGATATAAATAAATTTAAACCAAATCAAAAGAACAAGTTTAAAAAAGAAAATAATCTAAATAATAAACCAATTGTTCTTTTTGTAGGTAATATTATAAAACGAAAAAATGTTAAATCATTGTTAAATGCTAAAAAAATTTCAAAAAATGAATATAACTTAGTTATTGTTGGTGACGGCCCATTTCTAAAAAAATTAAAAGAAAAGGTAAAAAACGAAAAAATAAAAGATGTATTATTTACAGGATCTAAAAAAAATATTAATGAAATAATACCAAGCTGTGATTTACTTATATTACCATCATTCTCAGAAAGTTTTGGCCTTGTATTAATTGAAGCTCTTGCATGTGGAAAACCAGTAATCGGAAGTAATATTGGTGGAATAAAAGAAATAATAAATCAAGATGTTGGTTTATTAATAGATCCATGTAATCCTGAAGATATATCACAAAAAATTGATGAAATACTATCAAATAATGAATTAAAAGAAAATTTTGAAAAAAATGCTAGAAAAAGAGCAAAAATGTTTTCAAAAGTAGAAATACCCTATGATGAGTTAATATAAAAGACCACCACATAATGTTAAATATTTTGGTAATTTATAATCGTTAATCCAATTAATTTTAATGTTTAAAAGTTCTTCAATAGTTTTTTGAACATTAGCACCTAAAGATTCCATTGAATGTCTTAATTTATCTGGATGAATACACTCCTCATTTTTAATTCTAACACATTCTTTACATAAATTACATGTACCTGCTGATAAACAAACACTATTTTCAAGTTCTTTTTCCATCTGCATTAACTTATTAAATAATTTATTTTTTTCAAAACGTAAAGATTTACTAATAATATTACTCAATTCATCTGAAGAATATTTTTTATTTGAAATATCATCATCAAAAGAAATTTTAACCCCTATAATCAATAAATTATCATATTTTTTCCATAATTCCAATGGATCAAAATTAAATGGAGGACATCCCCAATTTCTTTCATAATTCGGACAAGATTTACAAAATTCTAAGAAATAATCAACATCAACAAAATCTTTTATATAATCATCTGCTGATATTTTAGCAGTAAATTCTTCTACAGTATACATTTTTTACCTGTTAGGTGAAAAATTGTTAATTTATAATTTTCATGACTTAAATCAAAGTTTATAGCTTCACCTAAATTATTAGTAGATTTAGTATAAATAATCCCATTAATTTTAAATTTAAAAGAACAATTCTTTAAAATATTCCATTCATAGTCAAAATTAGAGGTTTAAAAATTTTTATTTTATACCCACCTATAAAAAATCATTAACATTATTTAATATTATTTTTTAGAATAAATAATTTTCTTTTTATATATTTATATCTTAATTGAAATATATATTGATAATTAAAACTATAATTTAAAAAATATTAATAAATATTATATTAAAAATTTAAATATATTATATATTATAAAAAAATTATTTAAAAAAATAAATTAATAGAAAAATAAAAAAGTAAAAATTTATTTAACGATTATCTGATTAGATATTGAAAATTCTTGATATACTGATGTTATTGTATAATAACCAGGGTTTAAATTAATATCCAAACATGCAAAACCATTTTTATCTGTGAAAATTTCATAGACTACATCATCTATATTCATCTCAATTATTTCCCCAGAAATAGGTTTTCCTTGATTATCAACGAGTTTAACTTTATAAGACGCTGTATCTTTGTGATTAATAGTTATATCTTCACCCATCAAAACAGGTACAATTTCAATTATCTTATCAATTCGTGAGTTATAAATCGGATGAATCACTGTTATAACATAATTACCATAAGTTAAGTCAATATTTAATGAGATAACACCTGAATTATTAGTAGTTTTAGAATATAAAATACTATTAATATCCAATGTAACTAATCTATTAGTTATTGGATTATTATCATTATCAAACAGTTTAACATGAAATTTATCATCTACACTATAACAATCAATAAGATTTTCACAATTATTTTCACATAAGCTATAATAAATAGCTGAATTCCCTTCACAATTTATATTACTTAAATTGTAATCTTCATTTAATAAATCAATAATTAAAGACACTTTACCTTCTTCATCAGTGGTCTTTGAATATAAAATACCATTGATTTGGAATGTAACGAGTTTATTTATTAAATAATTATCATAGCTATCATAAAAACGAAGACTATGAGAATTTTTAGATTTAAAATTACCTTCAGTTGCAATTATAGATGGATAAGTCCACGAGTGAATTTTAATAGTATTATAATAATTATTTTCTATTAATAAATCACTGTGAAGATCTAGTTTAGGTATTTTAAAAATACTTGAAGTAGAATATTTTTCAGAATCTATTATCAGATTATTTTGGTTATTATTTCTATTAACCGAATTTTCAGAGCTATAGTTTAAATCAACTACAATATTACCCTTGCCATGATAATATGAAAAATTTGTTAAGTTTTCATAAATTAAAATATTATTAAAAGTATTATTTTTCTTATTTGAAATAAGAACCACATTATTTTGAGATAAAACAATACCATAATAAGATAAATTATTTCTAATACTTAATAAATTACCATTTTGAAGAATTAAATTATTTAATAATATAATATTAGAGTTATTATATATTTTATTATTATTTAAACTCTTAAAACTTACATAATCATTATCAAAATAAGTATTATCGTTAGTATAAACTATATCTAGTATATAATCACTATCATTGTTATAATTAATTATATTCTTTGCAATAATATTACCTTTATCATTAACATAAAATGAAGCAGCATAAGTTTCATTGCCTACCTTAATTACTGATTTATTAGTATTATTGAAAGGCATAAGAACTGTTTCAGATTCATTTAAATGAGAACGATTAAAATCTGAATTATTATACATAGATTCAACATCAGAACTATTAAAACTACAAGTACTACAATTTAAATTATTGTAATTAATATTATCATAATTATAATCATATTCCAAAATAGACATATTTTGAAAAGATTGATCTGATCCTATATTATCTACATCTTTAATTTCATATTGTACACCTAAATCTTCGTCTAAATCAGAAGCATGAAGGCAATTTAATGACAATATTAAAATCGTAACGAGAAAAATCATTGAAATATAAAATTTCTTTTTATCATTAAACATGAAATCATCTTCCCTCATTAAATTTTATATTAGATTGAATATAAATAATTTTTGATAAATAGTCTATTTTTTTTAATTTTTATTAAACTAATATTATTAAATATTTTCTTGAAAAAAATTTGTGAAAATCTAAAAAACTAAATCTGTATTTTAACATTAATAAAAAAAAGTCCAATACCCATAAATAATAGATTATCGGACAAAAATACCTTTTTCAAGAAAGATGTTTCTTCAAATCTCAAAGAAAGGATTAATCTATCGTTTTAAGAAAATGATTTTGAATTTTGGCCGACTCTCTAATAATAAAAAAGAAAAATTAAATCACTAAAAAATATTCTTTTAGGAATATTCTAAAATTATTTTAAGTTATTATAGTTTGTTACCAAACTTTTCATATAAATGCATATTTTATTTATATATAGATATTAAATTAATTAAAAAATATTAGGTAATCAACTATAAATTAGATTATGTAGAACTACAGTTAGAAATTTATGATTGAAGAACCAAAGATAAATATTTCATTATACAAATTAAAAAATGAATAAGATATAAAAGATTTAGAAGATATTAATAGATGGTTCTTTTTTTGAATCATCTTTTAAATCTTTTTTATATTCATCAAAAATATTATTTAAATCTTGAACTAAAAGATCAGCCATATCTCTTGTGAAATTTTCTTTAATAACAATTCTTAAAACTGCAATATCCTCAGCATTAGCTGGTAAAGTATAAGCTGGAACTAACCATCCTTTTTCACGAAGTTTCCTAGAAATATCAAAAACATCAACTTCATCTGGAATACCAAAATCCTTTAAATTATCTTCAAGTTTTATAGCTATTATTGGTAAAATTAATTCTTCATCTAATAATTTGAAATATCCAGTATCTTTAAGAGTATCTGCTAAATATATAGTTGTATCCATTAAATTATGCATAATATTAGAATATCCTTCTTTTCCAAGTCTTAAAAGATTATAATATTGTGCAATAACCATACTACTTCCTTTTGAGAAATTAAGATTAAATGTTGGAAGGATACCACCTAAGTAATTAACTTCAAAAATCAAATCATCTGAAAGATATTTTTTATCTTTAAAAATTAACCAACCTACCCCAGGATAAACAAGACCATACTTATGTCCAGAAACATTAATAGATCTTACATGAGAAAGTCTAAAATCCCATTTAAAATCAGAATCAAGGAAAGGCATTACAAAAGCACCACTTGCACCATCAACATGAATTGGAATGTCCCAACCTTTTTCTTCTTTAACTTTAACTAAGAGATCGTTAACTTCTTCTATTTGATCAATTTGACCAGTAAATGTTGTTCCAAGAACCACACCAACAGCGATAGTATTTTCATCAATATTTTCTTTAACTTTATCAGCAGTTAATGTATATTCACCCTTTTCCATTGGAACCATTCTAAGTTCAACATCAAAGTATTTAGCAAATTTTTCCCAAACAACATGAACATCAGCACCCATAACGATATTCGGATTAGAAGAATCTTTACCTTCAGCTTTCCTTTTTTCTCTCCAAGACCATTTATGAGCAAGAACCCCCAACATTATAGCTTCGGATGAACCAATAGTACTAGTACCAATAAAATCAGAATCCTCTGGAGCATTAAAAAGTCCCGCCAACATATTTATTACTCTGTTTTGAATAATTTCAGTTTGAGGATACTCATCATTATCAACAAAATTTTTCCCATTAGTTTGATTAATAAGCATATCTGCTTCTGGTTCCATCCAAGTGGTTACAAAACTTGCAAGATTTAAATTAATATTACCATCAAGATTTAATTCATCATTAATCAATTGATATGCTGCTTTAGAAGGCATACCTCCTTCAGGAATCTCATATTTAGGAATAGGTTCTGAAACATATCTACTACCATAAATAGAAGTATTTTTTCCAGTTTTTTTCATATCTTTTACATTTATTTTATTTGAAAGCATAAATTTCACCAAATAATTTAATTTTTATATTAAAAAAACTAAGCTGAATATTTACTTAATTGAATAAAACATTTTTTCATTATATCCAGCATTAATTTTGATATAAATCTAATTTAAATCATAACATAATATATTTTTAATTCTTTAAACCAATAAACTTTATTAATCTCTCTTTTATAATCAACACTGAATTATCAAAGTTCTCTATTATTCAATAGTGAAAACTCTATCCAAATTAACATTTCCACCATTAGATATAATTATAAATACTTTCCTATTTTCAATTTTATTTAACATTAGCTGAGATAATTTTATTAAAATTAAAAACAACAAAATATGATTTTTAAAGGTTATTAGAGAAATATCATTCCCTTTAAATATTAACTGCTTCAAACTTAGAAGCAGTAAAATATCCTTTTATTAATAATCTTTATTTTATCTTTAAAATCATTATGTATATCTTTTATTATAATTCTTGCTAAAATTAATAATCTACATAAAGTTTATTATGTATAATATTCGTATACATTCATATAAACTTTATGATTACTAGATTTTGCAAATAAATATATGTTTTATACATAGTTGACATACTCTCCGACTGATTATTTTATGAAGTTTCACTCGGAGATTCTTGCTCTCTATTATAAGCTACAGTTTCTTGTTTAGATAGAACTAATGTTCTATAGTAACACAAGCTTAAATTCCTACATGTCCTGTAGTACA
>JAHKLT010000025.1 GCA_020854915.1 Methanobacteriaceae archaeon
AGAGTAAATCTGATTATTTTAAAAATCGAGCATTGAATTGTTAACAGATAAAGATTTGCTTGAGCGGACTTGTCATGAAAGTGACACGAGCCGTTCTTAGGAGAGTGCGAGAAAGCAATTTCTCAATCTTATCCGACAAAAAAAGACACAAAACCATCAAAATAATAAAAAGTTTTGCAACAAAAAAAACTCCACACTAATTTACAAAATCTAAAAACTCATACATTAAGCGGTTTATTCATAAAATTAATATGATCCACATATCTTTTTAAAACATCTTCAACAGTTCCTTCATCAATAACTAGCTTAATATTCGCATCATCTGCTTTCATTTTAGTGCTGAAACCAAATTTCAAAGAAATAATAGCTTCACAGTCTTTAGCAGTCTCTAAAACTAAAATTCCGGAATGTTTTTTAGATGTATCTACACCTGTTTCTCTTTTCTCGAGAAAAGTAGTTTTATCCCCATCAATTTCATAAATATATAAACAAGTAGCTTTTCCAAGATGCGAATCTAAATTTTTCCCATCTGATGAAGCAATAGCTATTTTCATTTTTAAAATCCCCTTAATTAATTTTTTTAATAATTTTAGCTACATTTTCTCCAAATAGCTTTATTGTATTTATTCCTTCTTCATCTTCAAAAGCTGTTCCCTCAGGACCTGCAAATACCATATTCCAATAAGTACTTCCAGCTATTATCATATTATTAATTGAGAAAAACATCATCATTTCTTGTAATGTTAAAGTATGCCCTCCTCTTCGTGCAACAGCTATTGGTCCACCAACCATCCAATCTAAAAACTTATCATTTCCTCTTGAAACTTTACCAATTCTTTGTAATGCTGCCATAATATCTCCCCTAGCAGTACCAAAATACACTGGAGCTGCAGGAATAAAACCATCTGCATTTCTTATTTTTTCTATGATTTCTTCTAAACCATCATTTAAAATACAATTACCTGTACTAACACATTTATTACATGCAATACATGATCTAATACTTTCATTTTTTAATGAAATGATTTCTGTATCTACACCTTCTTTTTCAATTTCCTCAGCGCATGCACTTAAAACATCCATTGTATTACTGTTCTTTCTAGGACTTCCACATAATAAAATAACTTTTGACATTTAATACATCTCACATTAATTATTAAATTTATATTTGTTTTTATTTTTATTATAATTTTATTCTTACAGATTATAAAAAGTAAAGTTTGTATAACATTATATTAAATATATTTAACATTAATTAAGGGTGATACTATCAACACATTAATAAAAATAATAATTTTAGCTATTTTTCGTTTACAGTTAATATAATGTGGATTCTTGGATTAATAAATGCAGATATTAATTATTTTATTATATTAATGATTATATTACTTTTAACAATCCTCTATAATTATAGAAATATAAATGAAATTTATATCCAATTAAACGAAAAGATAAAGTTGTAGAAGATAAAAGAAAAAGCAA
This sequence comes from Methanobacteriaceae archaeon, assembly GCA_020854915.1. GTDB lineage: Archaea > Methanobacteriota > Methanobacteria > Methanobacteriales > Methanobacteriaceae > JAHKLT01. The sequence continues at coordinate 1,483 of JAHKLT010000025.1, forward strand.
GATATGCAACCTTTGGAATTATACTTGCAATAAGTATTTATTTTATTATAACTTTATACATTATCAGAAATGATTGCCTCCAATATCAAAAAATTACTTATCCAGTTATAATTTTAATAATAATTAGCTTTATAGTAAATGGAATATTTACAATATTATAAGAAAAAGTATAGTTAAATTTTAGGTCTTAGATAAATGAAAAATAAATTGAAAGTATTTAGAGCTATGGATGATATTACACAAGAAGAACTAGCAAAAAATCTTGATATAACAAGACAAACAATACTATCAATTGAAAAAGAAAAATATGATCCATCTTTAAAATTAGCATTTAAAATAGCTAAATATTTTAATGTAAATATTGAAGATATATTTTTTGATGATTAAACTTCTGCCCCATTTAAAGAATTTAAACAGTCACAATCCCATTCATTAGGAATAGTTTTAATAATTTTATAAATCATACTATTCAATTCTTCTTTTTTTATTTCTACTATTTCAAAAACTTCATCAATAGTTAATTTATCATCAGAAATTCCTGCTGCATAATTTGAAACTAAGCATAGTGAAGAATAACATATTTCTTTTTCTCTTGCAAGAACAGCCTCAGGAAGTCCTGTCATACCAACCATGTCTCCCCCTAACATTTCAAACATTCTAATTTCTGCTGCACTTTCAAAACGAGGCCCTTCTGTACAAACATATACTCCTTTTTTTACATTAAATTTAGAACTAATTAAATTATTTATTTTAGAACAATAAGGTTCTGTAACATCAACATGAACAACTTTATCATCATAAAAACTTGTTGGCCTATTTTTCGTAAAGTCAATAAAATTCGTAGCTATTGCAATGTCTCCTGGAGATATATCTTTATTTAATGAACCAACAGAATTAGTAGCTATTATTTTATCAACACCAATAGATTTAAGAGCTGCAATATTTACCCTATAATTAATCATATGTGGTGGTAAAGAGTGATTTGAAGAATGTCTTGATATAAAAGCTATTTCTTTCTCATCAACAGTTAAAATAGAGATATCAACATCCTCACCATAGCTAGTTTTAACTTTTTTTAATTTGATTGAATCAGCAAGTTCTGTTAGTTTATAAACACCACTACCTCCAATAACTCCAATCATATGATCAACCTTTAGTAACAGCTATTGGAACTACTTTTGCAACAAGTTTAGCTATTCCTACTTCATGAGATGTTTTAACAACACTATCAACATCTTTATAAGCACAAGATGCTTCTTCAGCAATAACATTTTTAGTAGTAGCTTTGATTTTAATTCCTTTATTTTCTAATTCCTCTTCAATTTCATCAGGAGAATAATCTTTTTTAGCTTGTGTTCTACTTAAAACTCGACCTGCACCATGAGCAGTAGATCCAAATGTTTCATCCATCCCTTTTTCTGTTCCATGTAAAATATATGAAGCAGTTCCCATTGTTCCAGGAATAAGTACAGGCTGACCAACATCCCTATATTCTTCAGGAATTTCTAGTGAACCTGGGCCAAAAGCTCTAGTTGCTCCTTTTCTATGAACTACTAACTCTGTTTTAACACCTTTTATTTCATGAGTTTCTTGTTTTACAATATTATGAGCAACATCATAAATGATCCCCATATCCATATCCTTAGCATCTTTATTTAAAACACTTTCAAAAGATTCTCTAACCCAATGAGTTATCATTTGTCTATTAGCCCATGCATAATTAGCTGCTGAATACATAGCTTTTAAATAATTTTGAGCTTCTTTAGAATCAAAAGGTGCACAAGCTAATTGTCTATCTGGAATATTTATTTGGTAGTTTTTATAAGCCCTATCCATTTCTCTTAAATAATCAGAACAAACCTGATGACCACAACCTCTAGAACCAGTATGAATCATAACAGTAATCATATCCTTTTCAATTCCAAAGATTTTAGCTATTTCCTCATCATAAATTTCATCCACTTTTTGAATCTCAATAAAATGATTACCTGAACCTAAAGAACCAAGTTGAGGAATGCCTCTTTTTTTAGCCTTATCTGAAACCATTTCACTATCGGCAGTCTCAATACAGCCATTCTCTTCTAAAAAGTTTAAGTCTTCATTCCAACCAAATCCATTTTCAACAGCCCATTTAGCCCCATCTTCTAAAACTTCATTGATTTCATTTTCTTTAAGTTTAATTTTCCCTTTACTTCCAACCCCAGAAGGTATATTTTTAAATAATGTATTCAATAGCTCATCTATATTATCCTGAATATCATTTTGAGTTAAATTAGTTCTAATCATCCTAACGCCACAGTTAATATCAAAACCAACACCACCAGGACTAATAACACCTGTTTTTGAACTAAAAGCTGCTACTCCACCAATAGGAAATCCATATCCAAAATGAATATCTGGTAAGCCAATAGAATATTTTTGAATTCCAGGTAAACATGCAACATTAATTACTTGTTCAATAGCTCCATCTTCTAATTTTTCAAAACTTTCATCATCCATATATATTCTTCCAGAAGCTTTCATAGCTTTATTATAATCACCTGAAACTTCCCAAACATTTTCACTAATTTTAACAATATTATCTTTAATTCCCATATAACCACTTATTAATTTCTAAATAATGATAAAAAACCTGCAAGAAGTAAAAGTAACATTGCAGGAATTCCTAAAATTGTTGCACCAATAATAACAAGAATAGCTGCAATAATAAACATAATACCTGCTAAAACATTATTAGTCCTAACATAAAATGCTGCAAAGATTCCAAGAAATGATCCAATAATAGCTAAAATAGCTAATGTAACAGTAAAAGTTGAACCAAAACTTCCAAGGAATAATATAAAAGAACTAGCTATTAATCCTATTATCCCTCCAACAAGTCCAATAATAGTCTCAAGGATACGTGGATTATTATTATTAATATACTCCATATTATCAAAAAACTCCTAAATTTTAATTATAATAAATATTTAAATTTAGAAGTAATTTAATGTTTTGATTAAATAATTGTGAAAAAAAGATAATTAATTTTTTAAGTAAAAGTTTAATTTATAAATAAAAATATATCAAAATAAACTTCAATCATTTCCCCTCATTGTTTTTCATGTCTTATCTTATTATCTCCCACCCTAAGATAATTATTTAAAGGCATGAATCCTTCCGGAATATATGCTTTGATGAAATATATTTTTTTTAGTTACTTCATCCATAAACTATATCCATCACACTTTAGGAGCTAATGTATTTTCAATGGGTATTGTAGGTTACTTCATCCATAAACTATATTCATCACCAAAAGCCTTTTAATCTTTTTTACCTTCTACAACCCCATAAAATATTTCACCATTATGAATTATTTTTTTATTTCCATCATAGTGTCATTTTCTATTAATACTCTTTTTTAAAAAGTATTATTAACTAATTCCCCCATTTAACTAAATAGCACAAGTATTAACAATTATTAAGAAACAATTTTTATGAAGGAAATAAAAACCTAAAAAGTATCAAAAGTGTTTTAAAGATATTATGGAGTGTAAATAAGTATAACACTTATAAAATTAAATTAAAAAGTAAAATAGTTAATATTTAACTTATAAACAAGATAAAAATAGTTATTTAATCTTTAAAATGTTATATAATGCTAAAATTATAAGTGAAAAAAGTTTTAATAGCTATAAATCCAAAATAGCTTTAAGTTTATAAATTCCATTATCTTTTGAAACATTCATTAGATGATAAGTAATAGCTTTAACTTCACTTTTTCTTTTATGAATATCCCAATTGATTTTATCTCCACTAATAATAGCATCTAATTTAAAACCATTCGCAATTTGAGTAATTTTTAAATTGAATTTTGAAAATAACATGAATTCTATTTCATGGTAAAACAATAGCTCTTCTAAAAAATCATACAAGAGTGAAACTTCATCTTCAGATTCTATTGAAAAACTTAAATTTTCCTTACTATCAATATCATCAGTATCAGATATTACATTAAACATAGCTAGAGCTGCATTTTGAAAACTTTCTTCTAATGAGTTCCCATACGCAGTGAATCCTATATCTGCAGTTACATCGAAGTATTTAAAAGGTTTTTCTATTGTTTTCATATTATCTATTACTTTTCAAATGGGGTCTTTCTCTTTCTTTATATTGGTTTTCAAACAACTTTAATTTAGTGATGTGATAATTATGTTAAAAAATATTGACAATAATTTAAAAGCTGATTTAAGAAAAAAAAATTCATTTAAAGATGAATTAGATTTCAGCACATACAATTTTAACTCTTGCATGGCAATACTTTTTGTATTTTTAGTGTTGCTTTTATCTATAATAGCTGTTATTTCAGCTCCAAATCCTAGTATATTATTTGGGATTTAAAAAATACTACCAAACCCTTAAGCTGAAATAATAATTCACTTAAAAAAAAGCTTAAAGTTGAGCCATGCAATACTCAAATTGGTAGTATTAATTATTTTTTAAATAATTTAAATTAATAATATGTTTAATTTCATGATTAACCCTCAAAACATATTATTATTTTTATTATTTACATAATTTAAAAAAATCTTCAGGATTAAATCTTAAAATAATTTCTCTAGAGTTACCTCTTACACCTTTTCCAGTGAATTTTGTATCAATTAATCGTAAAAATTCTAATTTTTCAAGTGTTCTATTAAAAGTAGCATAACTAACATCTTCTTTTTCTAAAAATTTATCAGATAAATTACCTGCAGTTAATATTTCACTAGAATCTACAATGATTTCAAGTAATGATTTTTCTATACTGTTTAATGATTTTAATGTTTCTGATAAATTAACTGATGTTTGTGATTTAATAGCTTCTTTAAGATGTTCAATCTTTATTTCTCTTGAAGCATTAGCTTCTGCAATATTACCAGTGATTCTAAGTAAATCAATACCTGTTCTTAAATCACCATTATTAATCGTGTACTCTGTAATTTCTTCTATGATATCATCTGAAATAACACCAGAATAAAAACCAACTTTTGATCTATCAGATAGAATATCTAAAATCTCTGAATACGAATATGGTTGGAATGTAATATCTTGAGGTATAAAAACTGTGTTAACATTTTTATCAAAAGCAAATCTAAGCTCTAAATCAGATAATATTGCAAAAATTCCTGTTTTAGTACCTGGAAATTCTTCATAAGCTCTAAGTAAATCATAAAATATCTTATTAGCATTTTTACTTTGGAATAAATAATTAACATCATCAAAAGCAACGATCAGTCCTTTCTCCTCTTTCTGTAAATGTTTCATTATTTTTTCATAGATTTTAGAAAAAGGAACACCAGTCTCAGGAGGCAAATGACCAAAAACTTTCTTATGAATTTGTGAAAAGATACCAAAACGAGTAGTATGTAATTGACAATTAATATAGCAAGTTATAACTTTCTCAGAGGTTTTTTCAACAAGTTCAAAAACTTTTTTAACAGCTGTTGTTTTACCAGTCCCACAAGAACCTAAAACAACCAAATTATTAGGTTTTCCCCCACCAATAGCTGGCCTAATAGCCATAGCCATAGCTTCCATCTGAGTATCTCTATAATTAAAGTTATCAGGAATAAAATCTGGATCAAATGCATTTATATTTTGAAAAATGCTCTCATCGTGCATTAAAATATCTTCAATTCCCATAACAATAGTTTTATCCTACATAATATAAAAAATTAATGAAAGAATAGCTATTTTAAATTAATAATTTCAATATCTTCATTATGACTAATCCAATCTATTAATTCACTAGCATATCTTAACTTTTTTTCTTTAATAGAATCTGCTTTTCCTAGATTATTTTTAAGATTAGGTCTTGAATATTTAGTTACAACATTTCCAAAATCCATTCCTGCTAAAATAATTTTTTTTGAGTTTAATTTTGAAGCTAAAAATACTGCTCTATCTCCATCTGTAAAACCACCAAAATTATAAAGATTTCTAATTGGTCTAGATTGTGTAGTTCCTAAAATATTTTTAAACTTGTTTAGATATTTTTTTATTTCATCCTCATTATTTCCATGACCATGAATAACCATTAATGAACCATTTTTATTAGCTTCAATTAAATCTTCAATTTTACCATCTAAATCTGTGACTATTATATCCGGAGTGATGTTTTCTTTTAAAAGAGCAGTAGTTGCACCATCTGCAGCTATTAAGATATAATCATCCAAATCATTGTAATTTTTTATTAAGTTAATATGTTTATCTAGTGAAGGACCTGCACCAAAAACAATAGATTTTTTAGATTTTTTAGATTTACTTTTTAAATCTTTTAATCTTAAAGGCTCATTTAAAAGATTACTTAAACTATTTGCAGATTTTTCATCATCTTCTTTTGAAAAATTAAAATCTTTTAAGATTTTTTTATAGTAATTTTCCCATATATTAAAATCCATGAGTATAATTTTAAATTTAAAATAAAATAAAACTTTTGTAGAGAGGAATGTATGTTTCATAGTTTAAACTTAATAAAATAATTCAGCTATCAAATTATAGAACTTTCTTTAAAAAATTATGAAATGTTTTGATAAACTATAATTTTAATTATAGTGTTTTTCTGTTATTTACTATAGGAAAATTCTTTAGAAATTTACTTTTAATATTTTTAAAATCAAAAAAAGTTTTAAATATTTCTAACAAAAATAAATTATATGAATACTAAAATAGAGAAAAGTAAGTTTATACAATACATACCATTTATTGTTCTATTTCTAATATTCATAATAATCCAAATAAACCTAAAACCTGTTGCAGATGATATTTGGTTTTATAATATTTTAAGAACTAACCAATATGATAATATCATTGAATTTTTAATTGGAAGATATTATAACTGGTCATCTAGATTAATTATTGAAATGAATATAATATTTTTAGTTAATCTTCCAGATATAATTTGGAAAAGCTTGAATTCATTAATATTTGTTTTAATAGCTTATTTAACAAGTAAATTTTTTAAAAATAAATATTCATTTAAAAATAAAAATATTATTAACTATAGTATTGCTTCTATTTTAGTTTTAATCTTATTTTTTGTATCATACCATGCAATTTCTACTTGTGGATGGATAACTGTTCCTTTAAATTATATATGGATAATATTCTTTTTACTATTACATTTTTATCTTTTAAAAGAGTATATATCTAAAGAAAAATTAAAAACAAAGTCCCAAAATATAATTGTATATTTTTTATTATTTTACAGTTTAATCTATGTGTGTAATCATGAACAAGGATTAATAATATTTTTTATTATCTATCTTCTTTTAATTTCTTATAATTTAATTAAAAAAAATAGAATTCACAATATAATTTATTTATTAGGGTTTTTAATTTTAATAATGGGATCCATCTCATTTTTCTCCCCAGGAAATCATGCTCGTAGCTTAGTAGAAGCACGATATTTTCCAGGATTTTCTGAATTTGGAGTTTTAACTAAAGTAGACATTGGTTTAAGTTCACTTTTTAGACTATTTATTGCAGACAATAACCTTATTGCACTATTATTCTTATTAGTATTTGGGATTTATAACTATTTTATAAGTAAAAAAACAAGGATTATATGTTTAATTCCATTTATTTCATGTTTTATATTAAATTTACTTGTTTATTTTAATATTTTTAATATTTCTAACTTAGTATTTAAAGTTAATAGTAATTTAGGATTTTTTTCTGGAGAATTAAATCAAATATTAATATTTGGGATTTTATATTTGATTATATTAATATGTTTGATTTATGGACTCTTTAATATTTACCAACATAGAGGTTTGAAAATTAGTTGTACAATAACAATATTACTATTTTTAGGTTTTATAAATAGTATTTTAATAGGTTTTGCTCCTAGTAGCACATCTAGAGGCAGGATGTTTATATTCCTCTTTGGATTTCTGTATTTTGTTATTTATATTTTAATAAGTGATTTAATAGATAGTAAAATGAATTTTAAAGAATTAAATAATAAATCATAAATTGTTTATCATTAAAATAAGCAAATGTAAAAAAATAAATATTAATTTAAGAAATATTATAATTTCTTTATGGTTTCTAAAGGTAAATCAGTGATAGAAGCTATTTTATCAAAATGCCATTTTTAAGTTTAATAGCTATTTCCACCTTGCCTTCTTTTTTACATTTTAGAATACCTTTTTCTTCTCTTCTTTTCATTTCATCTTCTATTTCATTGTATTAGTTCTGCTCTTAGATGTATCCTAACTATTCATTATCATCTAATGCTTCTTGTGCTTTTTCATGTACACTTTTTATATTATGGTTCATATTCATCACCTTTTTAAATTCGTTGATGTATTCATTTTTACAAAAAATGCATCATTTGTTGAGTGGGTCATTTAAGTCTATTTTCTTGTTTTTTTTAAAACTAAAAAAATCAATAGTTATATCACTGTAATTATATTTACATTTTATATTTCCCATTAGATTGAATTTTTGTTTGAAATTTTTATTTTTATTGAGTTTAAAGCTTATTATGCTGATTAATGTGTGTTTTTTGTATTTTATTTTGCCTTGCTTCCTTCTTTTGGGTACAGATTTAGAGAATTCTGTGCATAGGTAATGTGTACTTCTTTTTGTAAATTCTTTGGTGTTTATTTCTTGTATTTTTAATATTATTTTATCCTGTGAGTCGGTTAATGCTCTTAAATCTAAGATGTATTCTTTATCATCAGCTCGGCTTGGATATATATTTTTATTACCCATTAATTTTTACATTATTAATTTCATTTTCTAGGAATATTACCTTTAAAAAAGACAATAATATATCTTCACATCCTTCTCGAGTCATATAGACTGAAAATAAAAAATCTTCCAAAGGATTATGATTTCTTAAATCATATTTACTTACAATTTTGATTAAATAAATTTAACATAAAAACAAAATTCCAATATGAAAACAAATTATGTGTTAAATTAATAAATAAAATTATATGCATATATATGTAGATGTTAAAAACAGAAATAAATTATGTTATGTGTCATAATTATAAAATTTTAGTTATGAAAATGAGTTAGATATTAATAAAATATGATTTTAATTATAGGGTTTTATGATTATTCAATATAAAAAAAATTCTTCAAAATTTAAATTTTAGAATTTTTATTATAAATTATATTCTTTAGCAAAAATAAAAAATAAATAAATTAATTCTATTTTAAAGAATTAATTATAAAGTTTTAACATCAATTTTATTGGAAGTAGAATAACCATCATAACTAGAAGTTATAACATAATGACCAGGATCAAGATTAATAGTTAATCTAGCTATTCCCAAATCATCAGTTAACCTTGTATAGAAAACACCATTAATATTAAAAGTAATATTTGTATTTACAACTGGTTTACCAACACCATCAACTAATTTTGCTTGGAATTTAGAACCATCCTTATGATTTAAAGTTAAATCATAAGCAGTTAAACTAGGTAAAACCTTAATAACATTACTATAACTTTGATTATTATCTGGATGATACACAGTTATAGTGTAAGTACTAGGAAACAAATTAATACTCAAAGTAGCAACACCCTCACTATTAGTAATTCTTGTATAAAAAACACCATTAATATTCATACGAACACTCCTATTAACTATTGGATTACCCTGATCATCCAAAACTTTAACATGATACTGAGAACCATTTTTATAAATCTTTTCTAAATTACTTCCTTGTATAGTTGATAATACTTGTATTAAATAACTCATCTGCAGGCTATTATTAGGATCTATAACAGTTATTGTGTAATTTCTAGGATTCAAATTAATAGCTAAAGTAGCTATACCCTCACTATTAGTTATTCTTTTATACATTACACCATTAATATTCATTGTAACTTCCATATTAGCTATTGGTTTACCTGCACCATCTACTATTTTAACATGAAATTGGCTTCCATTTCTAAAATACTTCACTAAATTATTTCCTTCAATTGTAGGTAGAACTGTTATTGTTGATCTTTTAAATGCAACAGACTCATTATCATTATAAGTTGCTGAAATTTCATATTTCCCAGGGTTAAGATTAATAGCTATTTTTGCATACCCATCATTATCTGTTACTCTTGTGTAATTATTACCATTAATATTAAATATTATGGACCTATTTACTAAAGAATTACCTTTATTATCAGTTAAACGAACAACATAATAAGACCCGTTTTTAAAGAATAAAATTAAATCATTACCTTCTAGTACAGTTAATCCACTACTTACAGAGATGTAATAATAATTATTTGCTCTAGTAAAATTACCTTCACCATTAAATGTAACTATTACTTTATAAATACCGATTTTTAAAGAAACATCCAAATAAGCTCGACCACTATTATCAGTAACAGATTTATAAGTAATATTACCTATTTTAAAGATGATTTCTTTTCCTATTAATAGATTACCTTCACTATCAGTTAAAACAACATAAAATTTAGCTTTATCATCAGAATAATTTAAAACACTATCCTCTCCCCTAATAATTGTTTTAATCCTATTACCTGAAACATCAACATTCACAAAATTACTAACAAAGCTTGCTAACTGCTTATCATTACCATTATAATACGATTTAAAAATATAAGAACCAAAATCCAAATCCAAACTAAAAATTCCTTCACCTTTAGAATTAGTAGTAATATGATAAGTTCCAATAAGAGAACCATCACTACCCATAACATCCAAATAAACAGTAGCACCAACAATACCATTACCTAACAAATCAGATAAAAAAACAGTATAATTCAAAGTTTCATTATCATAACTATTTACATCATTACCTTCTAACTTAGTACTAGTCTTATCAGAATCAACAACTAAAATTTTAGAAGTACCATTAGAAGGCAAATAACTAGGATTACTAAAACTAAAACTAGCTACATACTCACCAGGATCCAAACTAATCATCAAACGAGCAACCCCATCAGCATTAGTCGTAACATTATGCAAAATACCAGAAATATTTAAACTAACTTTCATATTCTTAACAGCCCTACCATTAATATCAACCAACTTAATATCCAAATAACGAGCTTCACCACGATTCAAAATCATATCAGAAGCAAAAATAGTAGTAGGCATACGATAAACCAAAATACTATTAAAATCTGATGCATATAACCCATAAAATGGATTTTTATAACTATAAGATATATTATAAACACCCGGATTTAAAGTAA
>JAHKLT010000035.1 GCA_020854915.1 Methanobacteriaceae archaeon
TAAGGGTGTGATTCTGTCTGTTATGGTTTTAATTTCGGAATTTTCAAGGCATTTGTCTTTGTATTGACATGTGGGGCATGCTGTGCATTTATGGATGTATGATTGTTCTTTTAGATTTGAGTCATTTATCCCTTTTTCTTTCTTTTTTCTGCTTTGTATTGGTTTTATTTCTGTTAATTTTAGTTTTTATTATTTTTGCAGATGTATCCATTTTTGATTCGTGTGAAGTCTTTTTTGCTGAATTTTTTATTATTTTTTGGTTTTCCTTTTGTAGGTATAGTATTTTACCAAAACTTTATATCTAATTAGTGACATATATTTGTTTATGTCTCGTGGAAGAAATATTTCAATTGAAGATCATTTGGATATTGATTATATTAATGATTTGTTAAGTGAGTATAAAAAGTCTTATATGATTTATCAACGCTTACTTTTCATTAAAATGTTAAAAGAAGGTAAAACAGTTAAAGATGCATCAGAATTTTTGAATGTGAATAGAGCATCAGGTTCTAGATGGTTAAAACTTTATAATGAAAAAGGATTTGAAGGTTTAATACCTAATTATGATAATTGTGGACGTAATTGCTATTTAACCAATGAACAAAAAGAAGAATTAAAACAAATTATTTCAAATTCTGATGAAAATTATACTCTTAAAAGAATTCAAAAACTTATTAAAGAAAAATTTAACATAGAATACTCTGAAAAACAAGTATGGGTAATTGTAAGAGAAAAACTAGGTTTTAATTATGGAAAACCATTCACTAAACACTCTAAAAAAACCTAGAAAATGCTGAAAAAACCTTAAAAAAAACACCAAAAACATAAACTTGAAAAAAAGAAGAACTAATATTCTTAGATCAAACAGCATGTCAAAATATTTCAAATGTTTCAAGAAATCTCTATTTACCAGGACATAAAAATAAAATAAACAAAAATCCACTAAAAATCAAAACAAATGCAACAGGATTTCAAAAGCATAACTTGCACATCCCATTTAGAATTCCATAAAACAAACAACGCAATAGACTTTGTAAAAATACTAATAAAATTTAGAATATTGAACAGTAAAAATAAAAAGAACAAAATAACACTAGAAAATATATTAAACAATCCCAATATATCTGAAGAAGAAATAAAGAAATATTTAGATAAAAAAGGACTAAGCTTTCATAACTTCCGTGAAAAAATAAATGACCACTTCTATGCTGATTTACCAAAACAAGAATCAATAGAATCAATAGAAAAAACCTGCAAAAAAGAAAATCGAAACAATAAAAGAAAGATAGAATACTATAAAAGAAAAAATCTATTATTAAATATAGATAAAAAAAGAAATAAAAGAAGATTTTAAAAAAGAAAAAACAATTAACATCATATTAGAGAATTACAGAGTTCACCATTCTAAAATAGTCGAAAAAGTCTGCGAAATATTAAATTTTAATCTAATATTTTTACCTCCATATTCACCAGATTTAAACCCCATAGAAGATTTATGGAGAGTAATTAAAAAAGAAATGTATAATAACTTCTTTGAATCAATAGAAAACATGATAAAACTATTCAAAAAAGAATTCAATAAAAATATAACAAAGAAATCTTTTTATGAAAATTGGATAAAAAAATATATTCATTAGATACAAATTTTTGGTAAAATACTATAAAATAGCTATTAAACTATATATCTAAAAGAAATAAGAATCTAACAATATTTTATTCTTTTATTTTTTCTTTTAGTCTTCTTAATATTCCTTTTAATGTGTGTGCTTCTCTACCTGTTATAAAAGCTCTATTTATTATATTTTTAAATGTTTTTAAACCATTATTTTTTTTATGTTCTGGTATATTTAATGTAGAGATTAATTGTTCCATATCTTTTAGAACATATTCTTTTTCAATAGTTGTAGCTTCTTCTAGGCCTTCAACAGGGAATTGGTTAATGTTTTTAAATATTTCATAAAAAATAATACTAGCTGCATGAGATATATTCATTATTGGGTATGCAGGATTAGTTGGAATACTTACAGTAATATCGCACAATTCAATTTCATTATTATATAATCCATTCCCTTCTCTTCCAAAAATAATAGCTGAAGTATAATTAAAATTAATTGTTTCTCCAAGTTCCTCAGCTTTTATTGGAATTCTATCAAGATTATAACTTCCACCAGCTGTACCTGTTGTAGCTATTTTAAAATCTATTTTTTTTGATTTTAAAAATTCATCAAATGTAGTGTAAATTTCAGCATTTTCTACAATGTGTTTTCCATGGGTGGCCTGATAATATGATTCTTTTTTAAGCTCACAAGGATTAATTAATATTAATTTTTCAAGACCAAAATTGGCCATTGCTCTTGCAAGAAAACCAACATTTCCTGGGGTTTCACATTCTATAAAAACAACATATATATTTTCTTTAATTTTTTTAGCATTTGGAGAATCTTTTAATCTTTCTATCATTAAATCTTTTTTAGTTTTCCTACTAGATTTAGCTTTTTTCTCTGAGCTTGATTTAGATGAACTTTTCTCTTTAGGTTTTTCTTTCTCTGAGATAAGTTCACTATTCTCAACAATTATTTCTTCACTAGTAGCTATATCTCCAATTTTAACCAGCTCTTATTCTTCTTGTGAATATGATTCTTTTAAAAGTTCAAGAATGTTCATAGTTTTAACATCATTTAAACCAATACTATCTAACCCGTCTTTTAGATTATATTGGCAAAATGGGCAGATTGTAATAACTGATTCAGCACCAGTATCTTTTATCATCTTTGCTTTATCTTTAGATAATTCAAGAGCTATTTCAGGTTTTCCAGACTTTATTCCTCCACCTGCACCACAGCACTGACATGGATATTTCATTTCTACTAAATTAATACCAGGTATCTTTTCAATTATATCTCTTGGTTCATCTTTAATATCTTGACTTCTACTAAGATGACATGGATCATGCCATGTTACATCCTTTTTTAAATATTTTAATTTGTTAGTATCAAGTTTATCTACTAAGAACTCACTTATATCTTCTACATTTAATTTTGAACCAAACTTAGGATGATCATTTTTAAGGGTAGCTCCACAACCTGCACAAATAGTAATTACAGTATCATAATCTTTAAATACTTCTTTATTTTTATCAACAAGGCTTTGAACAAGATCTGTTTGTCCTGTTCTAAGTAATGGTGAACCACAACAGACTTGTCCTTTAGGAATATCTATTTCTATATTGTTTTCTTTAAGCACATCTATTAAAGCATGACCAATATTTTGTAATTTATAATCAACCATACATCCTGTAAATAAAGCTACTTTTTTAGGTTTTATATTTTCTTTATCTTTATTTACTTCTTCTATAAAACCTTCTCCTTCAACTTTAATAGAACGACCAGTATCTTCAACAGATTTTTTAATTGGAACATGATTTTCAAGTGGTCCTAAATTATTTTTACAAACTACTTCTCTCATTTTTTCTATTGCATCTCCAAAACTGTTTATATTTTTAGGACAAACTGAACCACATTTCCCACAACTAGTACAATTATATAGTCCTTCTTCTAAAAGATCATTTAATCTTTTATCTTGTTCTCTTGGATCCATACTAAACTTTGAAATGTATCTCATTATATATGGTCCTGAGAATTCCTCCCTAAAATGTTTTACAACTGGACATGTAGATAAACAAGAATAACACTCTATACAACTTCTTACTTTTTTGGTGTCTTTTACATCTTCATTATTAAAATTTGTTTCAATTTGGCAATTATGATCTTTTCTAGTATGTAAGTCAAGATTTTTGACTTTTTCTTCTATTTCAGTTTTATCCACAATTAAATCTTTTATAACTGGGAAATCTAATGGTTCTATAACTGCACCATCTTGGATTTCTTTTTTACAAGCTAAAGCCCCATTTCCTTTGTATTTTATTCCACAGGAACCACATTGTCCTGCTCTACAAGAACTTCTATAACTAATGTCTTCGTTGTATTTATCATTAATTTCTTTTAAAGCATCTAAGACTTTCATTTTAGGCTTTTTTTCAATTTCATAGCATTCTAAATGTGGTTTTTCATCTTTTTCTTTGTTAAATCTAGAAACATAAACTTTTATCATTGTCTTATTCCTTATAAAAATTTAAAATTAGTAATAAAATTTTGAATTTAATATATACTTTGTAATCAATTATTAATAAAACTTATTATTCATAATTAAAAGAAATAAATTCAATATTACAAAATTTCACATTATAATACTTGCACATTATTATACTGATTAACTAATCAAGTGAACTTTACGAAAATATTATAATTGAAACAATAAATCTATTAAAAATAAAATTTGATTAACATGAATATCTGATAATCAATAAATATTAAGAATTATCTACTTAGAATTCTTTTTTAAAGATTTAGATAGAAAAATATCTAAAATTAGATTAATCAAATATTTAATCTTAAAATACTTAGAGATATATTGAAATCTTTTAAAAACTAAAATATCAAAAAATACTAAAAATTTTAAGTATATAACCAAAAATATTATCATAGTTATAGTTGATTACCTAATATTTTTTAATTAATTTAATATCTATATATAAATAAAACATGCATTTGTATGAAAAAGTTTGGTAACACACTATATTATAAAATTTTTTATATATTATAAAATCTTAATATAAATTTACTAAGAGCAATATAACATAAAATCATTTATATTAATTTTAATAAATTTATTAAAATAATTAATAAATAGCTATTTTAATTTATATTTTTATAGTTTGTAGATTATTTTATTAAATTTGTATTTTTAAATACATATGAGGAAAGATAATGAATTTAAAACAGTTAGTTACTGGGAAAAAAGGAGATAAACAATTTTTGCTTGGAAATGAAGCAGCTGTTAGAGGAGCTATTGAAGCAGGTGTTTCAATTGCTGCAACATATCCAGGCACACCATCATCTGAAATTGGAGATGTTTTATCATATCTAGCAAAAGATGCAGGGATTTATTTTGAGTTTTCAACAAATGAAAAAGTTGCTATGGAAGTTGCTGCTACTGCTGCAGCTTCAGGACTTAGATCATTTACTTTTATGAAACATGTTGGTATGAATGTAGCTAGTGATTCTTTTATGAGTACTGCTTATACTGGTGTTCGTGGAGGAATGGTTGTTTTAATTGCAGATGATCCTTCTGCGTTTTCTTCTCAAAATGAACAAGACAGTAGACATTATGCTAGGCTTGCTAATTTACCTATTTTAGAACCTTCCAATTGTCAAGAACTTAAAGATATGATGGTTTATGGATTTGATTTATCTGAACAATTTGGTTTACCGGTTATTATAAGAACTACTACTAGAGTTTCTCATATGAGGGGAATTGTTGAACTAGGAAGTATAAAAGAGCAAAATAGAAAGGGTCATTTTGATAAAGATCCAAGTAGTTTTGTTCCTGTTCCTGCCTTTTCTTTATCTATGCATGAAAGATTATGTGATAAGATAAAAGAAATCAATAAAATTTCAGAAAAATATAGACTAAACTATATTTCTTCTTCAAAAGATAATTTTAAAATTGGAGCTATTTCTTCAAGTAGTGCATTTAATTATATTTATGATATTGTAAATCAAGATAATTTAGATATTAATATTTTAAAACTTGGTTTTTCTTATCCTTTTCCTGAATCAAAAGTATATGAATTTTTAAAAGATTTAGATACAGTTTTTATTGTAGAAGAAGTAGATCCTATAATCGAAAAAGAAGTTTTAGCTGTAATTGGAAAATATAATTTAGCTATTACTGTTTTTGGAAAATTAGATGAAACTTTTCCTTTAGTTCATGAATTTAATCCAGATATTATAAAAAAAGGTTTAAATAAAATCTTAAAATATACAGAAATTAACGAAAAAAATAGCTATTCACAAAATTTCAATGATTTAATTGAAAGTATTCCAAATAGATCTCCTGTTTTATGCCCAGGATGTCCTCATAGAGGAATGTTTTATGGTGTTAAAAGAGCTATGGCTAAATTAAAATTAAAAGAAGATGATGTTATTTTTGCATCAGATATTGGTTGTTATACATTAGGTCTTAATCCACCATATAAAGCTGCAGATTATTTATTATCTATGGGTTCAAGTATAGGTGATGGTTGTGGATTTTCTAAAGCTACAGATCAGAAAGTTGTTAGCTTTATAGGAGATTCTACATTTTTCCATAGTGGTATTTCTCCATTAGTCAATGCTGTTCACAATAAACACAATTTTGTTGTTACTGTTTTAGATAATCGTATTACAGCAATGACTGGTGGTCAACCAAATCCAGGTATGTCTTTTGATGGTATGGGTAATCCAGCTCCAGAAATATCTATTGAAAAAATAGTTAAAGCAACAGGTTGTAATTTTGTTAAAACTATAAATCCAATGGATTTAAATGAAACAATTGAAATTTATAAAGAAGCTTTTGAACATGATGGTGTTGCTGTTATAATTTCAAAACATCCTTGTGTTTTAATTAAAGGATTAGAAAAAAAATCAACTGTTGAATTTAATGAAAACAACTGTAAAAAGTGCTATGTTTGTCTTAATAGATTATCTTGTCCAGCTATTTCTTATAAGAATAATAAGGTTACAATAGATAAAGATGCTTGTAATGGTTGTAATTTATGTGTAAAAACATGTAAATTTGGAGCTATTACTGAAGGAAATAAGGAGGCTTAAAATGTCTAAAAATAGCTATAATATTTATATATCTGGTGTTGGTGGTCAGGGAATAATTAAAACTTCTGTTATAATTGGTGAAGCTGCAATGAATGAAGGATTAAATGTTTGTATGAGTGAAATTCATGGTATGTCTCAAAGAGAAGGGTCTGTTTCTACAGAACTTAGAATTGGTGATTTTAATAGTTCAATTATCCCAAACAATTCTGCTGATGCATTACTTTCTTTTGAACCAATTGAAACTTTACGTGGAATTAAAAAAGCTAATAAAGATACAAAAATTGTTTTTAATACTCATCCTATTCATCCTTCTTCAGGAAATAGTTTAGAAATGAATTATCCTCCTGTTGAATTGATTATTTCTAATTTAAAAGAAAATTTTAACTATGTTTATCCTATTGAGGGTAATGATTTAGCTAATAAAGTAGGAAATATTTTATCTTTAAATATGGTATTACTTGGGGCTATTGTTGCTGATGATAATTTTCCATTATCAAAAGAGTCAATAGTAAGTTCTATGAAAAATAATTTAAATTCTAAATTTCATGAATTAAACTTGAAAGCTATTGAACTAGGTTTTGATGCTGTAAAACTTTAAGATTTAAATATTATTAAAAAAATATCTTTAAGTAGTGGTTAAAATGGTATATAATATAAATAATGCTATTGTAAAAAAGGATAAAGAAGGTAATTTAACACTAATTGATCCTGAAAATAATTTCAAAGATAAAGAAGCTTTTATTGCTATTGATAGTGATGACTTTATTTCAATCCAACTTCTTATCAATGGCATTATTAATAATGATTTTAAAAAATGGAGAGAAATTTCTAAGTTTAAAGATGATTATAAACTTAAGAATTTATTTATTAGGTTAGGCTATACAAAAAAAGATGTTGCTAACTTATTAAAAGAATTTTAAATGTATTTAATATTTGAAGGGGGTTTCTTATGCCTGAATTTAAAATAACAAAAGAATCTGGTGTTAAAAAATTTGAAATTCAAATGGCTATTGATTTTGATGAAGAGGGTGAAATCGAAAATCAAGAATATTCAAATGGGGATGAATGGTCAGATAATCCTTCTGATTTAAGAATTTGTACTTCTTATTGTGATGAAGAAGAACAAGAGGAATGGAATGTATTTTTCAATGATTTTATGTATTTATTAGAATCTAATGAATTAATAGATGAGGTAAAAAAACTTAAAAATATTGGGGATTCTTACTTTTTTAATGAAGAAGATATGGAGGTTGAATTTGTTGTAGTGGATCTTTAAAGATTCTTAATATCCTCTTCAGTTAATAATTCAGCATTTTTAGATTTTAAAAGTTTTTTACCATTTTCCATATCTTCTAATCTCATAACTACAACTGCTTGGTCTACTTTATGTGTTATGAATGCATATATATATTCTACATTAATTTTATTTTGATCTAATATTTCAAGAACAGAATTCAATCCATTTGGTTCATCAGGTACTTTAACTATTATTACTTCATTCTTTTTTACAAGAAATCCATCATCTTCAAGAGCCTTTATAGTTCTTTCTGTATCACTTACAATTAATCTTAAAATTCCATATTTTGTAGAGTCTGCAACAGACAAAGCCCTTATGTTTATATCTGATTTAGCTAAAGTATTAATAGCTTTTTTAACACGACCTTCTTTATTTTCTATAAATACTGAAATTTGTTCTACACTCATTTTATTCACCTTATTCAAAATTTCTATTATCAATTACTCTAATAGCCTTTCCTTCACTTCTTGGAAGAGATCCAGGTTCACTTAAAGTTACTTCAACTCTTAAACCTATTTCTTTTTTAATAACACTAGCTATTTTATTTTCAACAGATTCCATTTCTTTAATTTCGTCTGAAAATAATTCTCTTGATGCTTCAACTTTAACTTCTACTTCATCTAAATATTCTGGTCTTGAAACAATAATTTGATAGTTTGGACTTATTCCATCAATTTTTAACAGTGCTTTTTCAATTTGAGATGGAAATATTAAAACACCTCTGATTTTTAGCATATCATCAGTTCTACCAGTAATCCTATCCATTCTAACTAAAGTTCTACCGCAGGAACATTTTTCTTCTCTTAATGTTGTTATATCCTTTGTTCTAAATCTTATAACAGGTGATCCTTCTCTTGTTAATGTTGTAAGAACTAATTCTCCTTTTTCACCATAATCCAATACTTCCCCAGTTTCAGAGTTGATAATTTCAGGATAAAAATGATCATCAGATATGTGTAAACCATTCTTTTCAGGACATTCTTGTGCAACACCAGGACCAATAATTTCAGTTAAGCCATATATGTTTAAAGCTGTTATTCCTAAACGTTTTTCTAATTCATCTCTCATCTCTTCAGTCCACATTTCAGCTCCAAATATTCCGGATTTTAAACTTATATCTTCAGGACCATACCCTTCATTTTCAAGAGATTCAGCTAAATACAATGCATAAGACGGAGTACAAGAAATTATAGTACTTTGAAAATCAAGTAGTATTTCAATTTGTTTTTTAGTGTTTCCAGCAGATATTGGAATTACAGTTGCTCCAAATTTATGAGCTCCATGATGGATTCCAAGACCTCCTGTAAAAAGACCATATCCATAACAATTTTGTATTTTATCATGTTTTTCTCCAAGTGCCATTCCAATAGCTCTTGCCGTGATTTCTCCCCAAATATCTATGTCTTTTTTTGTATAACCTGAAACTGTAGGTTTTCCTGTAGTTCCAGAGGAAGTATGGATTTCAACAATTTCATCATCAGGAACAGCAAAAGTTTTAAATGGATAAGCACTTCTTAAGTCAGATTTTTCAGTAAATGGAAGTTTTTCTATGTCTTTTAAAGTTTTAATATCTTCTACAGAAACACCAGCTTCATCTAACTTTTTTCTATAAAAAGGAACACGTTCATAAGTTTTTTTAATAGTGTTCTTAAGTCTTTTTAATTGTAGATTTTCTTTTTCTTCTTTTTCCATACATTCTGCTTCTTTATTCCATACCATTTTATCCCTATAGTATTTTTTAAATATAAAATTAATTTTATGTATTTATTTTTTTTAAATTAAAGTTTTTGTTTTTAATTATTATAGTTAATTTTTATTTATTTCATAATCTAATAAAAATTTATTTAAATTTCAAAACAAATAGAGGTTTTCCATTTAATAATTTTTTGGTTTTTGTGTAATTTTTTATTTTGGGGTTGTGGTGTGCTGGTTTGTTTTGTCATTTAATTTTTGTGTTTATTTTAACTAAGTTCATGTTTATTTTATTTGTTTTTAATTAATATACTTTATATTTAGTTTATTGTTTTCTTGTTTAATTTTAATAAATTTCATTTTTCATGTAATTGAGTTAACTTGGTGTATATCCTTAATTGATTTATTTAAGTTTTATTTTATCTGTAACAATGTTTAAGTAGTTTATTTTATATTTATTTATATGTTCTTTATATATTAGGTTTAATAAGTTTGAAAAAAAACTTGTTCCGATTGTAGATGATTTTAAGGAAAGTGGTAGATTTGATGTTTGTTGGAGGATGATATTTATTCAATTGTGAAGCATAGTTTTGATTTTGTGAGAAATAAGGGAATTATGTTTGATTTTAATGATTCTGTGATTAAAAAATTAGTTAAAAATGATTTAGAATTAAAAAATACATCAATTAAATGATGATGAAAATCAATTATTAATTATTGTTGATTTAAATCAAATGGATGATGATAAAGAAATTATAGATGATTTAATGAAATTTGAAGAGTTGTGGGATTATGAGATTTTTCGTGATATTTTAGAAACTGTTTATTTAGGTTCTAATAAAAGTAGACCGAATTTTGATCCTGTTTTAATGTTTAAAATTATCATTTTAGAAATATTTTATAATTTTAATGATAATAAAATTAGTAAATGGATTAAAAATCCTTGTTTTAAATGTTTTTTAGATTATCCTGAAGAATATCCTGTAGAATCAACAATATGGGAATTTAAAGAAAAATTGACTGAAAATAAAATAATGGATATTATTTGGCAAATTCATCAAAAACAACTAAAATCTTATGGTTTTGGATTAAATCATGATTAATTTTGAGTTTGCTCAAGATTCAACTATAATTAAAACGATTTAATATGATATTAAATTATAGTCTTGAATTAGGGTTTGCTCAAGATTCAACTATAATTAAAACTAATCAAGGAAAAACTATTTTGCCCCTCCTGGTGAAAAAGCAAAAACACGAAGAAGCAAACATGGAACATGAGTCAAAAAAAGGCAATCAATGGTATTTCGGATACAAATATCATCAAATAATCGATTTAAAAGATCAATTAATAAGATTTTTCAAATTAACAACAGCATCAGTACATGACAGCTAAATGACATTTGATTTATTAGACAAAGTGGTTTATGGTGATAAAAGACATGTGGGAAATAGAATCTAATTCATATCCAGTTTATATGCTTAGAAATTCTAATGATCCTTTAACTAATGAGTATCGAAGTAAAAGAAATAAAAGAATCAGTTCCAAAAGAGCATCTGTAGGAAGAGTATTTTCAACATCACAATACCACATGACCAATCACGTTAAAACAACAACCATACTGGGAACAAAACTAAAAATACTCATAACATCCATCATAATTAATATAAAACAAATTGACCCATTACAAGAACGTACAAATAATAAAATTTAAACATATTTTAAACAGACAGATCCTGATGATATTAAGAAAAAATATAAAACAGCGAGTGGTTTATTAGATTTTTTATACATAAAAATTGAATATTTGACAGAAAAATCAGTCAAAGAATTGGATGAAAATTACCTGACCAATTTTTGACATTCTCAACAAAACAAACACAAAAAACAAGAAAAAACCAACAATATTTCTCATAGAAAAATTAATAAATGGAAAACCTCCATAATAAAACTTAGTGATTAATATGCGTCGTAGTGATAGAGAAATTACAGATATTAATGAAATTGTTGATGCACTTAAAAAATGTAGAGTATGTAATCTTGCTCTTTTTGATGAAAAATATCCATATGTTGTACCTTTGAATTTTGGCTATAAATTGGATAATGAAACTAATGATTTAGTTCTGTATTTCCATGGGCACAATGGTGGTAAAAAAATTGATTTAATAAAGAAAAATCCTCATGCTGCTTTCCAAATTCATAATGATGAGGATATCGTTGTTAGTGAAATACCTTGTGTTTGTGATATGATTTTTGAAAGTGTAAATGGTAATGGTGAAATTGAAATATTAGAAGGTGAAGATAAGACTGAAGGTCTAATAACTATAATGGATCAATACTCAGATAAAAAATATGAAAGCTCTGATTTTGATAAAAAAATCAAATCAACAGTTGTTTATAAGTTAAAAGTCAATGATATCAGTGGTAAGTCATTTAAAAAATGATCTTATCTTTTTTAACTTTTTTTAATATAGAATTTTTAATTAATATCTAAAACTTTATATAATTATTATTTTATAATTATTAATAATTTAAATTTTATTAATAATTGAGGGAGTTTATGAATTTTGAAGTTTTATCAATTGTATTTATAGTTTATTTTTTGTTAATAGGTTATGTTGGTTATGTTGCATGGAAAAGAACAAAATCTTCAGAAGATTTCATGATAGCAGGTAAGGATACTCATCCTTATATCATGGCTTTAAGTTATGGTGCTACATTTATTTCTACAGCAGCTATTGTAGGTTTTGGTGGCGTAGCTGGAGAATATGGTATGAGTATTTTATGGTTATCCTTTTTAAATGTTATTGTTGGGGTATTCATAGCTTTTGTAATTCTTGGAAAGAGAACTCGTAGGATGGGACATAGCTTGGGATCATTAACTTTTCCTGATTTTTTATCTAAACGATTTAATAGTAAATTTATTCAAACTTTTAGTGGAGTCTTGATTTTCTGTTTCATGCCTCTTTATGCCGCAGTTGTTCTTATTGGTGCAGCAAGGTTCATGGAATCTTCATTATTTATAGATTTTAATCTTTCTCTTTTAATTCTAGCTGTTGTTATTGGATTATATGTTTTATTTGGTGGAATTAAAGGTGTAATGTATACTGATGCACTTCAAGGAACTATCATGGTTTTAACCATGGTATTTTTACTTGTTTTTGTTTATTGGATATTGGGTGGTGTTCAAAATGCAAATATGGCATTAACTAATATGGTTGATTTATATCCTCCAGAAGCTTTAGCTACTGGTGGAACAGGATGGACAACTTTTCCTACGATGGGAAGTCCATTTTGGTGGAGTTTAGTTTCTTCTACAATTATTGGTGTAGGGATAGGTGTACTTGCACAACCTCAATTAATTGTTCGTTTCATGACTGTTAAATCTGATAAAGAACTTAATAAATCTGTTCTTATGGGTGGATTATTTGTAGCTATTGTGACAGGAACAGCTTATATTGCTGGATCTCTTTCCAATGTTTTTTTTATGAATCATCTAGGTAAAATTTCTGTTGATGTTGTTGGAGGTAACATTGATAAAATTATCCCTGCATTTATAACAATGGCTTTACCAGAATGGTTTATTTATGTATTTTTATTAACTTTACTTGCTGCAGCTATGTCTACAATTAGTTCACAATTCCATACTCAAGGTACAGCTTTTGGTGTTGATATTTATGGAACACTTAGGAAGAAAAGACATAACAGATCAGATCAAATTCCTATAGCAAGAATTGGAATTATTATTTCAATTATTTTAGCATTAGCTTTAGGACTTATTCTTCCTGGAGGCATAATTGCTCTTGGTACTAGTTTGTTCTTTGAAATCTGTGCTGCTGCATTCTTGCCAGTGTTTATTGCTGCTTTATTCTGGAAAAGAACTAGTAAAGAAGGAGCTATTGCAGGTATTTTATCTGGAACTATTGTAAGTATTTTTTGGTTAATATTTGTATTTAATAAAACTGCTGAAGGGCTTGGAGTATGTCAATTTTTATTTGGACAACCTTATTTAATTTCATCCTATCCTTGGCCATTTATAGATGTAATTTTAATAGCTGTTCCTATTTCAGCTATTTTTACAATTGTGGTTAGTTTACTTACAAAACCACTTCCAGAAAATATTATTGATACTGCATTTGAGGAAATTAAGAGTTAAGGTGGTTATATGGTTTTAGGAATAGAAGATCCATGGATTTGGGGTGTTTATGTATTGTTAATATTATCTGTTCTTCTTTGTGTCATTTATGGTATAATTTATTGGAATAAAGATTATTAAAAATAAATTAGTAAAACTTTAATATTAAATAAAATATTATATAATTTAAGGAATGGTATTTATGAGATTTACAGAAGATTTAGTTAAAAAAGAAGTTCTTAACTCTGGTGCAAATATTATTGGTAAAGT
Source organism: Methanobacteriaceae archaeon (assembly GCA_020854915.1). Lineage (GTDB taxonomy): Archaea > Methanobacteriota > Methanobacteria > Methanobacteriales > Methanobacteriaceae > JAHKLT01. The sequence continues at coordinate 14,103 of JAHKLT010000035.1, forward strand.
AGTGGATATTAAGTTTAACAATGAAACTTATGAAATTCAGGACTTAGTTGTAAAAAAAGGTAGTATTTCTGACTCTATAAAAGGTTCTAAAAGTGAAAATTTAATTCCTATTGATTTAATTAAGCATGTAGGAGATAAAATTATCTTAAAAGGAGAATATGATTTATAAATGGTTTTCAAATGTCTTATAAAAAATACTTAATTGAGATTTTAAAAAAAAATAAAGTTTTTAAAGAAGGAGAATTTGTATTATCTTCAGGTAAAAAAAGTAATTACTACATTGATATGAAGAAAGCTATTACTGATCCTGAAATATTATCTACAATAGCTAAACTTATCAATAAAAAAATAGCTAGTGAAAAAATTGATAAAATTGCTGGTCCTGCTTTAGGTGCAATTCCAATAGCTACAGCTATTTCTCTTGAAGCTGAAATTCCCCTTCTTATGATTAGAAAAGAAAAAAAAGATTATGGAACTTCAAAACTTATTGAAGGTGAATTAAATAAAAATGATTCAGTGATTCTTGTTGAAGATGTAACAACAACAGGAAATTCTCTTTTAAAAGCTATAAAAGCTATTAACGAAAATGGTGGCAATGTAAAAAAAGCATTTGTTGTAGTTGATAGGGAAGATGGAGCTATTGAATTATTTAAAAAGGAAAATATTTCATTTGAACCTTTAATTTCAGTTAATGAATTTTTTTGAACTTCTCCAAATATAAACTTGTAAAATTCTTTTTTAAGTCACTTAAATCTTTATCTTTTAGCATGATTTACAAGATGATTTAATTCATCGATTATTATTTTTAAACCAGTTTTAACAGCATTGGGAGAACCAGGCATTGAAATTATAATTGTTTTTTTATAAATTCCTGCTGTTGCACGAGACAATAAAGCACCAGAACCTAATTCTTCATAAGATTTTAATCTAAAAATTTCACCAAAACCATCTATTTTTTTATCAAAAATATTTTCAACAGTTTCTATTGTTATATCTCTACTTTCTATTCCAGTTCCACCAGTTGTAATAATAAGATCTATTTCTTGGTTTATCATTTCATTAATTATTTCTAAAAGTAAATCTTTTTCATCAGGGATTATTTTTTTTAATTTAACATTATATTTTTCTTTTAATTTATCTTTAATATAATTTCCAGAACTATCTTTATCTTCATTTTCCCTAGATTTAGTGTCGCTTAATGTTATTACTCCACAATCAATATTTTTAGGAGATAATTTTTTATGTAATTCCATGCTTTTACTTTTCATATTAAGTCTTCCTTATCATTAATATTAAGAATTTTTTAATTAATATTCATTTTTGTTATTTAGAAATTATTATAAAACTTTTAAAATAGTCTAAATTTTTAAATTAAAATAGTAATTGGTGGGTTTTAGTGTTTTTTAGCTATTAAGCTCTTGTATTTGTTTTTTGAATTTCTCAAAATTTTTTTCATCTCTTTTCATTTTATAAGATATGCTGTATAAAGCACCATATTTCTTATTTTCTTTTTCAATAATATTTTCTTCTAATAAAATATTCAAATGATGTTTTATTGTTCTATATTGCATATTTATTTTCTTTGATAATTGATTTGCATTATAAGGCCTTTTTAATAATTTAATTACTATTTTCTGTCTGGTTTTACCACCACGTTCACTTAAAAACATCGAAATAAATAATTTATCCATAATATCCCCCCCTATTGATTAGCTATTTTTTATTTTTCACATTTTTTTTCATATTCTCTAAATATTTCTAAACCCCATTTTATCCCCTCTTCAGTTTTATCAAGAATCATCTGAGAATCATCATAATACCCATCTTTTAAAAATAATGTTATTGTGATAAAATCATTACTACATGTTATAAATAAATTTAAATCTTTTTTAATTGTTGTAAATTTAATTTTTTTATTTTTTTCTATTTTTTCAAATAATTCACTTTTCTTTATTGATTTGAAGATATTTTCGCTTGTTAATATTTGAATTTTTTCAAGATTCTCTTTATCTAAAAGATTAAAAATCTTATTTAAATGTATTTCTGAAAAGATTGGTAGTATTATTTTAAGATTATCACTTCTTTCAAGTAATTTAAAGTATATTTTCAATGGTTTCGATAGATCATTTGTATCAGCTATAATGCATTCTGAATTTTTAAGTAAATATAAATTTTTAAGTGATTTCTCAGGTAAATCATCTATAGAATGATTTTTCCAAAAATCAACATTCTTATCTATTGAGTACCAGTTTTCTATTAATTTAATCATGTTAATAGCTAACATATAACCATTAGAACTTAAGTAATAATACTTATTAGATTTTTTAACTAAGTTTAGATTCTCAAGTTCTTTTAAACCATGTAATATTGTTGCAGATGGTTTATTTAGTTCGTTTCTTAATATTTCTAGGTTTTTTTCTTTTTCATTTAATGTAATGATTAGTTTTGTTCGCATGGTAGAAGTTAAGAGGTATTTTATTTCTTTAAATTCTTTTTTGTTATTGTCATTCATTATAATATCTCCTTCTTATTTGTTGTTGTATTATTGTTAAAGTTATTGAATAAATCTAAAGCCCATTTTATAGCTTTTTTATCGTTTGAAATTAAAAGACGATTTTGATCATATGTTTTGTCCGATTTAAATAATCCTAAACTCATTTTATTATTACTAATCATTAATGATAAATTCAAATCTTCTTTAATTGTTTTTATTTTAAGATTTTTATTTTTAATTCCTTTTTTTATAAGTTTTCTATTAATATTCTCTAATAGTGGTGATTCAATACTTTTAGGAATTATTATTTCGATTTTAGCATTTTTTTCTAATAAATATTCTAACATTTGGGGGTAATCAGGGTGTAAATATGGAAAAATAGCTTTAATTTCATTAGAATCTTTTATTAGGTTTTTCATATAATTATGTGGTCTGTAAATATCAATTGGTGTGGATTCTATTAACTCTGCATTATTTAAAACTGTTATACTTTGCAATGATTCAGAGCTAAAATTATTTATTTGATGTTTATTCCAGAATTTTTCATAATTTTTTATTATCTTTATTAATTTGTTGAAATCTAATAGGTTTTTAAAATAAACATTACTAATATGACTTATGTGATATTTGCTTTTTACTTTATAAATATGGTCTTTTTTGGCTAATTTATTAATATTGCTTGAAACAGAACTATATGTTAGCTTAGTTTTATTAACTATTTCTTTTATTGATTTTGGAGAATCAATTAAAGAATTTAATATCTGTAATCTAATTTCAGATTTTGCTAAGAATTTTATTTCATTTTCAACTTGTTCTAGATTATTATAAGTTTCTTTATATGTCATATTATCCCATGATGAATTCAATATTGTCCCCTACTAAATTAATATTAATTTTTTATAAAGGTTGCTTTATTAATTAAATATTTTTACATTATTTAAATATTTTTTTCAAAATTTATTATTAATTCGATAAAATTGAAATTTTTAAAAATAATTTATTATTGTATGAAAATTATTAAATTTAAATAAGTTTATATTTTTTAAAAATAAATTAGTCTCATGGAAACATATTATATATTAGATGCATCAGCTTTTATTAACGGGTTTCAAATTAATAATTCATTTAACTTTACAGTTTCTGAAATTACTGAAGAAATAAAAGATATGAAATCAAAATTACTTTTAGAAGAATATATTAATGAAAATAGATTAAAAATAAGAGAACCAAGTGAAAAATATCTAAGAATTTTAGAAGATACAATAGCTAGTTCTGGTGATGTTTTAAGATTATCTATGCCTGATAAAAAACTAATTGCACTAGCTTTAGAACTTTCAAAACAAAATAAAAATACAAAAGTTATATCTGATGATTACTCTATTCAAAATGTTTTAAAAATAATAAAAATTCCTTATGAGGGGATAATTACAGAAGGAATTAAAGGAGTTTATAATTGGGAAAAGGTTTGTGAAGGTTGTAAAAAAAAGTTTCCTAATGATTATGATTATGAAGATTGTGAGATTTGTGGTTCTAATATATATAAAAAAAGAATTAAACTTTGATGATTCATTATGAAAATAGCTATTGTTGTTCATGGACCCGTGAAAATGACCCAAGTATAGAAGAAGGTGCACAAGATTATGAAAATAGCTATTGTTGTTCATGGACCTAATATAATAGATTCAGGTTATGCAATTAAAATTATTAATTTCTTTGAAGAATATGGTGATGTTCAATCTAAATTAGGTGGAACCATGGGTAGAACTGCAGTAATTGATGCTTCTCTTGAGAAAACCATTGATATATCTAGTAAACTTTTACCTAGTGAATCATTAGAATTTTTTAATAATGAAAATGTTGATTTAATGTTTTTAATTAATTATGGTAAATCATCTACAACAGGGCATGTTTTTGGTTATAAAGTTTTTAATCATTATAATTCTCATATTAAAAATAAAACCATTCCTTTAATTCAGATTGAAAGACCTGGTGAAGAAGATGGAAGTTTAATTTATTGGAATGAAGATTTGACAATTTCTAAGAGCAAAATTAATGCTTTACTTGATGATGTGATTCATAAATTTGATTTAACAAATATTTCACCTAATGAAATTGAAATTAAATATTTTAAAAATAATAAAAATAATAAAAATGAAAGAAAAATTCATGGTGTAAGTCCTAATGAAAATATTTTAGTAAATGGTGTTGTTGTTGGAAAATCTAATAATGATGAGATTGTTTTAATTACAGAAAATAGCTATTTAACAGAAATTAAAGGAGGAACTATTAAAAATCATGGTGTTCAAAAATTAGGTAAATTTAATCTAGAAAAAGCTATTGTAAAAACGGGTCTTCTTAGAAAATCTGATATAGTTCCTAGAACATTAGAAAATAATAATAATTCAGATTTTTTTAAAGTAGTTTATCTTAATCATGCAGCAGAAAATATTTATGAATATAAGGATGTTGATTTAGTTCTTACAATTGGTGATGATACTACTCTTTTAGCAAGTGATATTTTATACAGATTTAATGTTCCAGTAATAGGTATTACAGATGGAGACTTAGATAAATTAGTTGAAAAAGGTTTTAAAACTAATGATTCTATTATTTTTAAAGTTCAGGAAGGGTATGATGATATTGTTGGGGAAGAAATATTTAAAGAAATTTTTAAAGGAGAAAATTTTATAGAATTTCCTATAAGTTGCATTGATTTTGAAGATTTCAAAACTAATAAAATTAATGAAATTAAATGCAATATTATAAAAATAATAAATAATAGAAATTATAAATATATAATTGAGTAATTAAAATTATTAATAAGCGTTATAGGTGTATTTTTTTGAATTTAAAGAGTCTTATCAAATCCCTTCAAGAATTTGAAGGTGTCACTCGTAAAAAATCAATTGGGATTGTTACAAATATTTTAGATGATGTATATAATATTTCTGGTAATGTTATAATTGAAAATGGTGATGATGCTTCAGTTATAGATATTGGGAATAATCAAGTTATTTTATTTGCTACTGATGGAATATGGGAAAAACTAGTAGAAAGTAATCCTTATTGGGCAGGATATTGTTCAGTTCTAGTTAATGTCAATGATATTGCAGCTATGGGTGGGAAACCTTTAGCTATGGTGAATATCTTATCAGTAGAGAATGATGAAATCTATAATGATATTCTTTTAGGAATAAAGGATGGTTGTTTAAAATTTGGAGTTCCAATGGTTGGGGGACATCTTCATCCAGATGCAGATTCTAATTCTCTTGGAGTTTCTATTATAGGAATAGCTCAAAAAGATAAAATTATTAGAAGTGATACAGCAAATATTGCAGATAAAATTATTGTAGGTATTGATTTAGATGGAAAACCTCATCATGAGTTTAATTTAAATTGGGATACTACCTATGATAAAGATCCAGAATTAGTTCAAAATCAAATTACTGCAATTCAATCATTAGCAGAAAATGATTTATTTACGGCTGGAAAAGATATTAGTAATCCGGGCATTCTTGGAACTTTGGAAATGTTACTTGAATCATCAAAAAAAGGAGCTATTGTTGATTTGGAAAAGGTTCCTAAAAAACAAGATATTGATTGGGAACAATGGTTTAAATCTTATCCTGGTTCTGGTTTTGTTTTTACAGCTAATGAAAAAGATTGTGATCAAATTATTAATTATTTAAAGAAATTTTCTATAGAATCTGCAGTTGTAGGTGAGATTATTAATGATGATAAACTTTATTTATCTTGTAAAGATGAAAAATTAGTTTTATTTGATCAAAAGATAAATCCTGTATTTAAAAGCAATTAATTTATTAAATTTTTAATTTTTAGGAGATTTTATGTTAGTTAATATTAATGGAGAGCAATTTGACCTTAAAGAAGGTTCAACAATTCAAGATGCTATAAATATATCTAATTCTTATTATGTTTCAGGTAGTGTTATTTGTTTAATTAAAGGAAAAAGAGAGTTTGAACAAAATATTAATAAATATAAAATAAAAACTACTAAAGGGTCTATAATAATTGAAATGGTTAGTAGTTCTGATGCATTACCATTAATTAATATATGGAAAGAAATATATAAAGATTTAATTGATTTAAATATTCGTTGGTCTACTTCTAATGAAATAGCTGTAGGACCTATTGTTACTGATTTAAAATCAACAAAAGAAATGGGTAAATATTTAGATGGTGATGTTTTATTAAGTTTATCAAGTTTTAGTAATGAATCTACTCATGTTATTTTTATTAAGGATAGTATTACTAATGTTTATGCTACTCCTCCATTTAACAATGGGGTATTTGCAAAAATAATAGGTGGTAGGAAAACTATAGATCTTTTGACTGATTATGATAAAATAATCGATGTTGAACCAATAGTAGAAAGGAATACTGTTGTAGATAGTTCAGGAGTTTCTGATTTAAACACGGTTTTAGAAGAAGGAAATCAGCTTTTTACTTATGTTTCAATCGATGTTAATGAAAATTCTCCTGTGTCTGTTGAACATTTGTTTTCTTTAATAGATAATGGTAAATTGAAGGTTGATTTTGAATCTAATTCATTTTTAGGGTTTAATGAACTTGAAAGTATTGATAAACCTGAAGAAGAATTATGTCCAAGAAATAGAGGTACTGTTTCTGTTAGAAATAATGGAAAAGGTGTTGGAAAACTTTATATTTATAGAGAAAATAGAATTTTATCTCCAAGTCATACCAATGTTGGAAAAATTATTCAGGGTATGGAATTAATTGATATTGCAAAGCAAGATGATATTATTTCTGTTAAATCTGAACAAAAAAGAATCATGACTTTAGGGAAAACTCAAAAAGAAGCTTCAAAATTATTAGAATCTTTAGGAATAGAACATATTAGAGAAGGTATAACAGATGATGATGCTATAATTGTGGAACAAGACCCACTATTTACAATTAATGTTCTAGAAGAAAAAAGGATTAAGACAAAAGGTATTAATAAAGAAAAATTAGCTGTTTTAAAACTTTCAGATAAGGCTCCTAGGTCTAATTGGTACTTTAAAAAATTAACAGGTCTTGTTGAAAATAATATTGGTCAATTAAAAGTTCATTTTGCAATTCCTGGAATGAATTTATTCATGTTTGAAGGTGATTCTAAAACATCAAAAGGTCTTATTCCTGAGAATAATCCAGTTAAAAATGTTCCAGCAGGGTCTATTGGAATAACTAATATGTCACGTAAAACTGTTGGACTTATTGGAGTTAGGTTTGAAAGACATGATGAATTTGGTCCTACTGGTGAACCATTTAATGGAACAAATATAGTTGGAAAAATTGTTTCTGATTTTGATAGTATTAATAAACTTGAAGATGGGGAGATTTTATATGTTAAAGAACTTTTGTAAAAATCCTAAATTAGGTAGTGAAGACACTGATCCTGAAACAGCTACAAGAATGATTATTTTGGGACCTAAAGCTAATGTCAGTGAAACAGAGATTGTTCACCATATGCATTTATTGGAATTACCAATTACAATAAAACATACTTGCTATGGAGCTATGGTTAGTGGTAAGGAAAAAGATGTATTAGAAGCTATTAAAGAAGTTAGAAAATTAGATCCTAATAATATTTTCACTAAAGATAGGGGGTTTCCTCCAGGAGATCCTAGAAGATGTAGAGGCCATAGATTAGGGCCTAGGGAAGGCTATCATCAAATGGAAAGCGAATTTAAATTATTAGGTGATGTTTCCGATGCACTATCTAATCCTACGAAAGTTAGTATTGAAAAAAACAAACCTATTTGTTATGATGATTTTAAAGATGTATTGAAAGAGTGTAGTAAAGATAAAAAATAATTATTAGGTGATTTTTATGGTTAATGTAGCTATTTATCCTCCAAATTCTTTGATTTTGGCAGATTTAATTGAAAGAAAAGGACACAATGCTCTTGCATTGCAAAAAGAAGTTAGAAAAAAAGTAACAGATCCTGAGATAGATTCGCCTCCTATGAACCTTACTGAGGAAGATCCTATTAAAGGACTTAAATATGCAGCTATTGAAGTTCCTTCTGGAGTTAGAGGCAGAATGTCAATCATTGGTCCTATTATAGATGAAGCTGATGCAGCAATTCTTGTTGATGATGCACCTTTTGGATTTGGATGTGTGGGATGTGCAAGAACTAATGAACTAGCTACATTTTTACTTAGAACTAAAGGAATGCCTGTTTTAGAAATAAATTATCCCACATCTAGGGATGAAACTTTTGATATGGTTAATAAAATTAATGAATTTTTAGATTCGCTTGAAGAAAAGGAGGATAATTAAATGGTTAAAATTACTTTAGTTTCATGTGGTACTGAATATAGTGGTATTCAAAAAGAGATTGAAAAAGCTGCAAATACTTTTGGAGCTGAAATTGTTCTTCCTGAGATTGATTTAGATTATATTAATGAAGCTTATGAGAAATTTGGTTTTTCTGCTAGAAGTTCTAGTTTAAAATTGATGATTGCAAGAGCTATGTCTATTGTTGAAGGAAAAACAAAAGCAGATGCTGTTTTTATTGCTACTTGTTTTAGATGTGCTGAAGGAGCACTAGTTAGAAATGAAGTTCGTAAGTTTATTCAAAAAAACACACGTATTCCTGTTGTTACTTACTCTTTTACTGAGAGAACCAAAGCGGATGAATTATTTATTCGTATGGAGGCTTTAGCTACTACTGTTGCTCGTCGTAATATTTTAGCTAGAGAAAAACAAGAAGGGTTAACATTAGGTTTAGATTCAGGTTCTACTACAACAAAGGCTGTTTTAATGGAAAATGATTGTGTTATTGGTGCTGGTTGGACTGCTACAAAAGATATTATGGAATCTGTTGAGATTGCTTCTAAAGATGCTTTTGAAGGAACTGGATATACTATGGGTGATGTTGATGGTATTGGTGCTACAGGTTATGGTCGTTTGAATCTTGGTAAACAACTTAAAGCAGAACTTGTACAAGAAGAATTGTCTGTCAATGCTAAAGGCGCTGTATATTTAGCAGGTCATCAAAAAGGCGAAGCTACAGTTTTAGATATTGGTGGTATGGATAATAAAGTTATTACAGTTAATAATGGTATTCCTGATAACTTTACAATGGGAGGTATTTGTGCAGGCGCTTCTGGAAGATTTTTAGATATGACTGCACGTCGTTTGGATGTAGATATTACTGAACTTGGTCCTTTAGCTTTAAAAGGCGATTATAAAAAAGCTATTTTAAATAGTTATTGTATTGTCTTTGGTATTCAGGATTTAGTTACTACATTAGCTGCTGGTGGTTCTAAAGCTGATGCTGCTGCAGCGGCATGTCACTCTGTTGCTGAACAGGTTTATGAACAACAACTTCAAGAAATTGATGTGAGAGAACCTTTAATTCAAGTTGGTGGTACTTCTTTAATATCTGGTTTAGTTGAGGCTGTTAGTGATATTTTAGGTGGGATTGATATTATAGTTCCAGAATATTCTCAACATATTGGTGCTGTTGGGGCTGCTTTACTTGTTTCTGGAATGGGAACTAGACAAGAAGATAAATAATTGGGTGTTTTTATGTTAGTTGAATGCTATGATGAAAAAGGTGCTGAAGTATATGATATGATTATTAGACAAATTTTTCAAGATCTTATACTTGGTCCTTCTGTTGACGATTTAAGAGCATTTGCAGATCCAGATCAAGTTGTTTTTATTTTAGCTATTAAAATGAAGAAAACTGCAGGTAATATATTTATGCATGATGCAGCAAGCTTAAACTATGATAAAGCAGAAAATAAAACTATTATCACAGTTGATAATGAGAATTTTCTTCCAAATATATTAAAAAAACTTTGGAAAAATTTTTCAAGGGATGAAATTTATCAACCAGATAGATTTACTATCATTTTAGATGGAGACCAAATGAATATTAATGATTTAATTATTGATAATTCTCAAGCTAATTTAAGAAGACGTCTTTATGATGCAGTCTTCAGAATTTTACCAGAGGGTTTTAGAATTATAAAAGATCTATCTAAAGGAGATATTATTGCAGTTATAGCTACTGATGAATTAATTATGGATTCTTGGATAGAAAAAGCTAATGAATTTATTGAGGAACTATCATAATTAAATCGAAACATTTAATTATTAGTTCGTACATATTCTAACATAATTATAGTTGAAGGTGATTTTATGAATGAACATAATGGTTCTAAGTTTGCACATATTACTAAGGCACATCCTTGTTTTAATGAGAAAATGCATGATAAAGTTGGAAGGGCTCATGTTCCAATAGCTCCAAAGTGTAATATTTTTTGCAACTTTTGTACTAGGGATATTAATGATGATGAAGATAGACCTGGAGTAGCTTCTTGCGTAATGAATTCTGACGAAGCTATGAATAAAATAAGGCAGATTACTTCTGAAGAACAAATTTCTGTTGTTGGTGTTGCAGGCCCTGGAGATTCTCTTGTAAATGAAGAAACTTTTGAGTTTTTTAATAAATTAAATAAGGAAAATAAAGATTTAATTAAATGTTTAAGTACTAATGGACTTTTACTTCCAGAAAACGTTACTAATTTAGTACAAGCTGGTGTTAATACTGTTACTGTTACTGTTAATGCAGTTGACCCTGAAATAGCTAAAGATATTTATTCTTTTATTAAATATGATGGCAAGGTGTATAAAGGTATTGAAGCTGCTAAAATCTTGATTAAAAATCAATTAAAGGGAATCGAAGAGGCGAGTAAAGCAGGAATAATAATTAAAGTAAATTCGGTTTTAATTCCAGGTTTAAATGATGAACACATTGTAGAAATAGCTAAGGAAGTTAAAAATAGAGGAGCTTCTTTAATGAATATTTTGCCACTTATTCCTTTAAATAAAATGAAAAATTATCCAAAACCTGACTGTGCTATGATGGAACATGTTCGTGATGAAGTTGAAGAAATAATTCCTGTATTTAGAGCATGTACTCAATGCCGTGCTGATGCATATGGTATTCCTGGAGATAAAAATAAAGACCATCATTTAGGTCTAACACCTCAAAGTCATTATTGAGGCGTTCATTAATTTTTTTTTAATGTTTCTAAAATAAAATCGAAATGTTTATATGCATTTCTTAATAAAACTTATAATTGATGTTTTTTCATCGATAATGAAATAGATTTTAAGGAGCTATTTCATTATTTTTTGGACATAAATAATTTATATTTTTATAAATGATTAATTAGAAACTAACAATTTATGTCCTATTTTTATTCTTTTAACTAATTTTATATATTTAAACAATTCAATTATAATTTTTTATAAATTTAAAATATTTTTTAGTAAATATTATATATTTAAAAATTTATAATTAATTTAAAAAGTGTTTTTATTTTCTAAATCACTTTTTTATAATCTATTTTTAAAAAATAAACTTTTTGGAGGTTAAATATTTGAAAACTATAGAATGGGTAGATAATAGTCTAAAACTCATAGATCAAAGAAAAATTCCAAACGAACTATCATACGTTTATTGTACTAAGTATCAAGATGTAATTGAAGCTATTGATAATATGACTGTTCGTGGTGCACCAGCTATTGGTGTTGCAGCAGCATTTGCAATGGCTTTAGCTGATATCAATGGTGAAAATCTTGAAAAAGCAGCTGAAGACATTAAATCTTCAAGACCAACAGCTATTAATTTATTTTGGGCAGTAGACAGAGTTTATAATAGTGATAATACTTTAGATGAAGCTTTAAAAATTTACAGTGAAGATGTTGAAACTAATTTAGCTATTGGTCAATATGGTTCTAGTATAATTGATGAGGGAGATACTATTTTAACCCATTGTAATGCTGGTGCTCTTGCTTGTACAGAATATGGTACTGCTTTAGGGGTTATTAGATCAGCATTCAGTGAAGGTAAAGATATTAATGTTATTTGTGATGAAACTCGTCCAAGAGGTCAGGGAGCAAGATTAAGTGTTTGGGAATTACAAGAAGAAGGTATTCCTGTTAAACTAATTCCAGATGTTGCTTCAGGATATTTAATGTCTTTAGGTAAAATTGATAAAGTAATTATTGGAGCAGATAGAGTAGCTAAAGGTGGAATTGTTAATAAAATTGGTTCTTTACTTGTTGGACTTGCAGCAAATAATTTTAATATTCCTTTTTATGTAGCTGCACCTTTTTCAACTTTCGATAAGGATAATTCTATTTTTGATACAGAAATTGAAGAGAGATCTCAATATGAGGTAACTCATTATGGTGGATGTAGAATTTGTCCTGAGAATACTGAAGTAATTAATCCTGCTTTTGATATTGTTCCAAATAATTTAATTACAGGCATTATAACAGAAGAAGGGATTATTGATCCAATTAAATAGGTGATTATTTGAATATTAATGAAAGATTTTCTCAAAAACATGTTGTTATTTTTAGTTTTTTAGTTGGGTTGATATTTGTTGCTATATTTGGATTTGGTTTGTTTCATCTTATTTTAGCATTTACATTTCCTCATTTCTTAGCTATTCCAAGTATGGACTATCTATTTTCATCTATTAATAATTTCATAGCTTTTATATTGTTAATTGCATTAATTAAAAAAATTGATTTATTTAAAAATATACCTTGGAATATTGGTGGAATAAAGAAAGGACTTCTTTTAGGTTTTACTTTAATAGTTTTTACTATACTACAGATGGCTTTAATATATTCTAATGCATTAGATAAAAATATTGTTTTTAATTTAATAACAATGTTAAATACAGTTATTTATTGTATTTCTATTGGATTATGGGAAGAAACATTATGTAGAGGTTTACTTTTAACAAATATGTTAAAAAAATGGGGAAATACAAAAAAAGGACTTGTTATTTCTATAATATTATCTTCAGTAATATTTGGTGGATTACATATAATCTCTGCATTTAATGCTGGCTTAATTCCTGCACTTATTCAAGTAAGTTATGCTTCTATAATGGGGATTTTACTTGCTATAATCTATATTAAAACTAAAAGTTTATGGTCAGTTATAGTACTACATATTATATTAAACTTCTCAGCATATTCAATGCCTTATTTAGTGCCTGGATCTATTGGAAATCCCCCATATTTCATAATATTCTTGATATTATTTAATGTATTGTGGTTAGTATTGTCATTCTTCTTGATTGTTAAAATGGATGTTGAAGATATTAATAATTTACTTTATTTTAATCAAGAACACGAGCATCAATAGCTATATGCCACACTCTAGGACTATTTGATTTAACTTTACGAGTAGAAAGTATTTCTACTTTTTTATTTTTTTTAGATGCAGCTTTATCTATTCTATTAATTCCTTGTGTGTAGTCACTTGAAAATTCATAATAATTTATTATACCATTATTTTCTATTAAATCAATAGCTAAATCTAAAAATTCATAAGATGTTCCTGGTAAATTCATTATAATTCTATTAAATTTTTTATTTATATTTAAATTATTTATATCTTGATTTATAGGTGTTATTTCACCTTTTAATTTATTTAATTCAATATTTTCTTTTAAATAACCTATAGCTATTTTGTTTATATCAACTGCTGTAACTTTAACCTTTTTCTTACTAGCTATTATGATTGGAAATGGACCGATACCACAAAACATATCTAATATTTCTTCATTATCTTTAACATCTTCAGCTATTTTAAGACGCTCTGTGGCAAGTCGGGGGGAAAAATAAACTTTTGAAACATCTAATTTTAGTCTGTTTTTATGTTCTTTGTGTATTGTTATAGGATTATTTATACCAGCTAAAAATTCAATTTTTCTAACTCTTGTCTTTCCTTCAATAGGACTTTTTTTCATATAAACTGATTTTCTTTTTGTGAATTCAAGAGCTGCTTCTCCAATAGCTATTTTTTTATTTTCTAGGTTTTTTGGTATTTCTAAAATTACTATATCTCCAATTATATCAAAGGATGTTTTTAATTTTTCTAAATCATTTTCATTTAATTTATCATCTAATAATTCAGTAAAATTTTTAGGAAATAATTTAACTTTTTTTAAATCAATATCAACGATTTCTAAATCATTGTATATGTTTTTTTCATCTTTTATAGGAATATAACCATAATAATCATCTGTTTTAATTTTATAACTAATATCCATTAATTCTTTTTCAAGTAATTCTATTCTTAAATTATTTAAATTTTTAATTGGAGTTTTAACAGCTTTCATTTTATCAGTTTTTATGATTAAATATAAATATAATATTTTTTAACTTTTCTTTTTAATATTGTGTTTCTTATTTTCTAGTATAAAGTAAGATGTATATATTATTAAAATTAACTTATTAATGTAGTAGTTGATACTTTGTAATTATGCTCAACATTATTAATACTATTTTTTTTATAAGGTAATCAACTACTATTTTTTTTAAATAGATTTTATAAGCTTTAAAAGTAATAGATATAACTAGGTTTTTTAAATGTTTTATTTAGTAGGTTTAGGTTTATTTGATATAAAAGATATTAGTTTAAAAGGATTAGAATGTTTAAAAGATGTTGACTTTGTTTATGCAGAATTTTTCACATCTAGATTGTTTGGCTCTAATTTTGAATCTATTGAAAAATTAATTGGTAAAAAAATTAAAGTTTTATCTAGAAGTGAAGTAGAGGAAGAAGCTGAATTTTTAGAAAAATCTAAATCAAAAGATGTGGCTTTAATTACTGGTGGTGATCCTTTAATAGCTACAACTCATAGTGATTTTATTGTTGAATGTTCTAAAAGAAATATTTCTTATGAAGTTATTCATGGTTCATCTATATTATCTTCTGGACCAGCTATTTCTGGTTTACAAGGATATAAATTTGGTAAAGTTACAACTATTCCTTTTCCAGCTGATAATTATCGACCTAAATCACCATATCTAGCTATTGAAGAAAATTTAAAAATGAATTTACATACTTTAGTTTTATTAGATATTCAAGCAGATAAAGAAAGATATATGACTGTTAATGAAGGTTTAAAATATTTAATTGATATTAAAAATGATTTAGATTATGAAGGATTAATTACAGAAAACACTTTAGCTATTGGTATTGCAAGAGTTGGTTCTTCAAATGTATTAGTTAAAGCATCAACTATATCAAATCTTATTTCTAAAGATTTTGGTTCTCCTCTACATTCTATTATAATACCTTCTAAATTACACATTGTTGAAGCAGAATATTTAGTTGAAATAGCTGGAGCACCTGAAGAAATTTTAAAAGATGTTTAAATATTTTTATTTTAGAATATTATTTTATTATTTTTTAATTTTTATTTCTTCTTATGTATTTTTAATCTTTACAAATATTTTTCTAAAGAATATGTACTTTTTAATGGCTATAATTATATTTAAGCATAAAAACACTGGTTAATTTATTTATAATAGTTGATTATTAATAAATATGAAAAAAATAAAGCGTGTAACTGTTAGTATAAATATTGAAGTCGATTTGGAATTTAGGAGAATTGCTTCTTCTAAGATGTTATTTCAAACAGGATGGTACTCTAAAGCTATAGAAGAAGCTATGTTATTGTGGATTAAAGAACAAAAGAAAAATTTTTAGTTATTCTTTAATATTATTAATATTTCGACTATTGTGTGAATCATTTATTAATCTTGATAATCAAGATATTGGTATTTCTATTAATCTTGATTTTAATTCTTATTTTGATATAGGGGAATTAAATATATATGGAAAATTTAAATTTGAAGATGGATTATTATTTTTTTTAGTTATTAATAGATTATTATATTAAGATTAGTTATTAAAAAATATTTTAATCACTTGTTTTTAAATTAATAAAGTTAAAATATTATAAATTATATAATTTATTTTTATGAAAGATGATAAACTTAGGCTTGTGAAAATTTTTAATAAAAACTCTAAAATCGAAGATAATTCAACAAAATGTGCTATTTTAAAAGATGAAGATTCATTTAAAGATGGAGATTCAGTTGTTGTATTGGATATTGATGAATATCAAAAAATCAAGTCTAAACTATCTGATTTTGAAAGTAAAATTAATGATTTTAAA
Source organism: Methanobacteriaceae archaeon (assembly GCA_020854915.1). GTDB lineage: Archaea > Methanobacteriota > Methanobacteria > Methanobacteriales > Methanobacteriaceae > JAHKLT01. Next base: position 30,637 of record JAHKLT010000035.1, read on the forward strand.
ACTGAGCTTTTAGATGAGAAAAATAAAGTCATTGATTCTAAAGAGGAAATTCAAGAGTTAAATAATAAGATAAATAAAATTGATAATGAAAGAGTAGCTATTTATAAAGAGCTAGATTATAAAAATAAGATGATTTTAGCTTACAATGTTGAGATAAATAAATCTGTTTTTGATGCTATTGAAAAAGTTATTGAAGAAGCTAAAAATAACATTAATGAGCAGAATCTTAAAATTGTAAATGATATTAATAGAGCTATTGATAAAACTAAAATTGAAGTAAATGAAAGGAATAAAGCTATAGCATTTGATATAAATAGAACTGTTGATGAAATCAATGAAGAAATTAAAAACACAAATGTTTTTAAAATGATGTTTTATAAAGATAAGATTAATTTAAAAGTACCAACTAACGATTTAATTAAACCTTTTGAATTTGATTTTGATATTAATGAATTGATTTCTTCTAAAAAATTAGAGTTAGATGCATCTGAAATTATTAAAAATGTCATGCCAAAAATTCCAAAACCATTTTCTAAATATATTGAAAGTTCTGAAGATAATACTATTGATATAGATAAAGATAATATTTTTGATTTTAATAAAAAAGAAGATTAAATTTTATTTTTGATTCATAATTTAATTCTGCTTTTTCACCTAATTCTAAAAGTGTTTTAATACCATATCTCAAATTAACTTTCCAAAATGTATTTTTAGCTATTTTTTCAATTGTATCTTCACTAATAACATTTGGATAAAAACCTAAATAACATCTTTGTTTTCGTATATGAAATATTTCTTCTCTTCTATAAAATGGAAATTTAATTTCTATTGGTAAATAAATTGTTGAAACTAATGGATCTAATGCAATATTTTTTTCTAAAGAACTAATAGTTATTAATGATACTTGAACATTTTTAAAGGTTTCATGGGTTCTACACAAACTGTAAAAAGTTTTATTTAATTCTTTAACATTTTTTAAAAGTCCATAATCATCAAAAGCTATTATTAGTACTTTATTTTCTAAGAGTAAATAATCTATAACTTTGTTATAAATGTCCATTGTAGATAATCCACTTAAATCTGGGTTTTTATTATTTATTTCTTTATAAATTTTAGATATTATTGTGTATTCTGTTCTATAATGCTGGCAATTAATATATACAGTCTTTATATTTTCAAATCTTTCATTTATTAGCCTAAAATATGTTTTTAAACTTGCATTCTTTCCTTTAAGTAACATTTAATTAGGTGCTAATTTTTTTTAATTTTCTCAGAATAAAAAGCCATTGTTTCTAATTGGTAATTATCTATATTTGTAATTTTCAGGGATATAATTATGAGTAAAAACTTCTTTATTTTTAAAAATTATACTTTCGCCTTGAAAATTATCAAATAAATTTTGCTGTGATTTCATTTGTTTTCCTCAAGAAAATATTATTTCAGTATAATATAATTAAAGTCAAAAAGAGCTTTTGAAAAATAATAAAAAATTTAGTCAAGTAAAATAACTTTAATATTTAAATAAAAGAATCTTTATATATCATATTAATAATTATATATGGAGATGATATTTTGTCAAAAGTTTTAAATCAAGAAATTGTTGAAGAGCTAAAAGGAACTCAAACTGAAAAGAATTTATGGGAAGCATTTAGAGGAGAATCTACTGCACATACAAAATATTTAATATACAGTAGTAAAGCAAAGGATAATGGTTATGTTCAAATTTCAAATATTTTTGAAGAGACAGCACGTAATGAAAAAGAACATGCAAAAATATGGCTTAAAGTTTTACATGGTGAAGACTTCTCAAATACTGATGAATTACTTTTAGATGCAGCTGCTGGTGAAAGATATGAATGGACTGAAATGTATACTGGATTTGCAGAAACAGCTGATGAAGAAGGTTTTGCAGAATTAGCTGCATTATTTAGAATGGTTGCTAATATTGAAAAAGAGCATGATGCAAGATATAGAACTTTAGCTGAAAATGTTGAAGAAGGTACTGTATTTAAAAAAGATGAAGAAATTTATTGGATTTGTAGTAACTGTGGCCATATTCATACTGGAACTGAACCACCAGAAGAATGTCCTGTATGTGCTCATCCAAGATCTTATTTCGAACAAAGAGCTCAAAATTATAATTAATTCTTTTTTTATTTTATTTTTTAATATAATTGTGAGTATTTTAATAAATACTCTTTATAATTTTTATCAATTATTTTAAGAGCAGATATGTTCTGAGGACTAGTTACAGATCGTTCTTCTACTAAATTTCTAAGTGTTTTATTTTTCATATGTACTCTAACTTCTTTTAAAACAAAGTTAATTATTTTCTTATTAAATTTAGATATATCTTCACGAGTTTTATTTTCATAGATTTTATAATTGTCTAAATCATATGCTTTTGTAGGTGTAAGTAAAACATTTAAATAGCTATAATAATCTCCACAATCATCAAAAAAACCATCGATACCTAAATAACATAATAATGGAATAAAAGAAGGTTCTGCAAATGGAAATATTAAAAAACTATTAGGATTCATATTTTCTCTAAGGTTTATTATTATTTCAACAAGGTTTTTTGGATTTAAAATTAGTTCATCTCCATTAGCTATTACAAAGCCAATATATCCTAATTTTTCAAGCTCTTTTATACATTTTATTCTTAAGTCAAGGTATTTGGAACCTTGTATAATAGCTATTTTATAATCTTCATCTGATTCAATAGCTAGTTTAGATTTTTTAATAGTTTCTATAACACACCTTTCAGCTATTTCTTTTTGAATATTATAGCTAGAACCTTCATCTGGAGCTATTTTATATTTTTTTTTATTAATTATTAATGGACTTTCTTCTTTTTCAAGTTTTCCAAATCTTCCAGGTCCGTCATGACTTCTTATTTCTAATTTTATTTTAATCAAATCCTTACAATTAATTAATTTTATTTTTAATTTTATTTTATAAATAATATTAGCCTGTAACCTTTTAGGTTACACCTTCTGAAATTTTAGCAATCTTTATATACTAAGTTTTAAAAACTATAATATGAAGATTTAAGCTTATATTTAGGTTAAGCAAAATCTTAAAAATAAAAAGAGTGATGACATGACTTTATTAAATGATACTGAAATATTAACTGATGAAGACATCGATAAAAGCTTTACCCAAGAGTTTCTTGATGCAGGTATTGATACTGTAGATCATTGTTTCCAATGTGGAACTTGTGGTGGAGGATGTCCTTCTGGAAAAAGAACCCCCTATAAAGTAAGACAACTTGTAAGAAAATGTTTACTTGGATTAAAAGAAGAAGTAATTTCTGATGATTCTTTATGGATGTGTACAACTTGCTATACTTGTCAAGAAAGATGTCCTCGAAGTGTTAAAATCGTTGATATTGTTAAAAAAGCACGTAACATTGCAGCACGTGCAGGATATATGGCAACAGCACATAGAAAAACAGGTTCTTTTGTAATTACTACTGGTCATGGAGTACCTATAAATCCAGCTACTAAAGAGTTAAGAAAAAGGGTGGGTCTTGGAGAATTACCACCAACTACTCATGCATTCCCTGAAGCATTAGAAGAAGTACAAAAAATCTGTAAAAAAACTGGATTTGATGATTTAATCGGTTTTGATGAAAAAACCGGTGAATTAAAGGATTAAGGTAAATTATTTTAAGGAGTTATTAAAATGGAAATTGCATATTTCTTAGGTTGTATTATGAACAACCGTTATCCAGGTGTTGAAAAATCAACTAAAATTTTATTCGATAAACTTGGAATTGATTTGAAAGATATGGAGGGGGCATCTTGTTGTCCTGCTCCAGGTGTATTTGGTTCTTTTGATGAAAAAACTTGGGCTTCAATTGCGGCTCGTAACATAACTATTGCAGAAGATATGGGTATGGACATCATGACAGAATGTAATGGCTGTTTTGGTTCATTATTTGAATGTAATCACATGTTAAAAGAAAATGAAGCTAAAAAAGAAGAAATTAATGAAGTTTTAAGTGATGTAGATAGAGAATTCAAAGGCGAAGTTAATGTTAAACATTTTGCTCAAGTTTTAAGAGATGATGTTGGATTTGAGAAACTTTCTTCTATCGTTGAAAAACCATTAAATTTAAATGTTGCAGCTCATTATGGTTGTCACTTTTTAAAACCTACTGAAGATATTGGTATTGAAAAATCTGCTGAAGATCCACAAATTTTAGATGATCTTATAGAAATTACTGGAGCTAAATCTGTTCCATATGAAGAAAAAATGTTATGTTGTGGTGCAGGTGGAGGACTTAGATCCAGGGATATTGATGTAACTTTAAGCTATACAAAAACAAAACTTGAAAACATGGAAGCTGCTGGTGTTGATGCAATTGTAAATGTTTGTCCGTTCTGTCATTTACAATTTGATGTAGGTCAAACTGAAGTTAATAAAAAATATGGTACTAATTTTTCAATTCCTGTTTTCCACTTAGCTCAATTATATGGTTTAGCTATGGGATTAGGTGCAGACGAATTAACTTTAGATTCTCACTTAATTGATGCAGATCCTGCTCTTTCTAAAGTTTTAGAAGAATATGATAAATTAGCAGCTGAATAGTTTCTATTTTTATTATTTTTCTTATCTTTTTTTCTATTTTTAAATTCATTGATAATGTCAAAAATTGGTCAGATAATTTTCATCCAATTCTTTTACTGATTTTTCTGTCATATATTCCATTTTTATGTATAAAAAATCTAATAAACCACTTGCTGTTTTATATTTTTTCTTAATATCATCAGGATCTGTCTATTTAAAATATGTTTCAATTTTGTTATTTGTACGTTCTTGTAATGGGTCAAAATAATGTTGTATTATAGTTAATTACTTAACTTTTTTTAGAAATGTTTTTTTCCATTCTTCGTAGAATGAAGTTTTTTTCTATAATTTCATAAAATATTTTATGGAATTGTTCTTTTAATGTTTCTTTTGATTCATAATAATACCTACTTATTCTTTTTTTGATGGTTCTCCATACTTGTTCTATTCGATTTAATTTTGGAGAATAAGGCGGTAAAAAAATTAAATTTATATTATAGTTATAATGGTAAAATTTATCAATAATGAATTTTAAATATTAATTTATGAATTCTATTGATAATAATTCTTGTGAAGATTATGAAACTATTAAAGTTCCTAATAGTCAGAGAAAATTAATTAAATATTTAAGTATTGATGAAATTACTAAAATAATTCATAAGAGCATGGA
>JAHKLT010000047.1 GCA_020854915.1 Methanobacteriaceae archaeon
TAATAAAAATTGTAATAAATATGTTAAAACCTCTTTAAGAGAATTTATTGATAAATCCTGCAATTATACTAAAAATATCAGAGAATCTGGTTTAAACATGGATTTAATTTCACAAATCTCATACGATAAAAAATCAGAAATGATTTTAGACAGTGCCTTACATATAATGTATTGTCTAAAATAATTTGATTTCAATAAGAAATTATTGTTTTAAATTAAATTTTAGATTAAATTGAAAAAATAATGTATGTAAATTGAACTATTAAATAAAAAGAATAAAAAATAATATACTTTTTAACTTAATGGTTTTAAATTAAAATAAGAGGTTTTGGTTATTAAAAGAACATATTTTTTGTTATAGATAAAAACAGTCAATATGTAATCTATACTTAAAAAAGCTTATTATAATATTTTATAGATTAAAAATATTATTTTGGGAGATAATTATTGATTAAAATAAATTATCTTAAATGATTATATAATAACTGTTAATCAATAATGAATAAGTACACTTATAAAAGTTAATAAACTCTAATAATAGTTTTTGTTAAGGTTTATATGGGAAAAATATTAATAAATTCCTCGAATTTTATTATATACATTAGAAATTATGAATGGGGGACAAGGATATGAATTATAAAAAACTAATAATGTTTTTTTTAATTATTACGTGTACTTTTATGTTTGTTGGGACGGTTTTCTCAGCAGAAGTAAATGTTACAAGCGATGGAACCTTCAACACGGTTAATGATGCTATTTTTCAGGCTGGAAACGGCGGGACAATATATTTAAATAACCATTCTTTTGAAGGAACTGGAAATCAAAATGGATATATAGAGGTAGATCGTAGTAACATAATTATTGATGGATCTATGAAAGGAAATTCAAATTATAAATCTACATTAGATGCTAGAGATCGATCAAGTGTTATGGTTGTAAGTGGGAGTAATGTTGTCTTAAAAAATCTTATTCTTAAAAATGGATTTTTAAATAGTAATGGTGCTAGTAATGGTGCAGGTATTTCTTTTACTAGTGGATCAAATCTTATGTTAATAAATTGTGAAATAATAGATTGTGAAGCTACAGGACGAACTGATGCACATTCAGCATTTTATTCATCAGGAAATCGTATAATAACATTTGATAATTGTATAATTGCAAATAACACAGCTACACAGACATCAGGAGGGTCTGGTTCTGCAGGAGGTGCTCGTACAGGTATTTTTTCAGGAACAATGATAAATACTCTTGTTGCTGATAATGTCGTTACTTCTTCTAGGAATAATGCTCTTGCTGTTGGAATTACATTAACAACTGGTAATAACAATCAAGTATATAACTCTGAGTTTAGGAATAATACTATAATCGCAAATGGTAATGTTGCTGGTTTAGGTGCAGGACTTCAAATATTTGGAACTTTGTATAATACAACTTTTATTAAGAATAGAATAATTGGAACTAGTACTGATACGCATGGTGGTGCACTTTGTTTTAGACCAGGTTCATTAGTTTATAATTGTACATTTATTGAAAATCATGCTCAACAAGGAGGAGCTACTACTTTCCATGCATCAGGTGTTTTAGATAACTGTATTTTTATTAATAACACTGCTAAAGATATGGGTGGTGCTATTTCAACAGGATATGATGGTGTTGTAAATCAAGTTGTAAAAGTAACTAATTCATATTTCGAAGGAAACTCTGCAAATAATGGTGGAGCTTTTGTAGCAATAGGAAATCAAATAACTCTTGAAAATAACACATTTTATAAAAATCATGCAAATATAGAAGGCGGTGCTTTTTATATTAGAGATAATAATGTCTACGTTTTAAACGGTGAATTTATTAATAACACTGCTGCTGATGGTGGTGCAGGATATATTCGAGGAAATAATATACTTTTGAATAATTTAACTTTTAATGGAAATAAAGCTGCTTCAAATACTACAGGTGTTGGTTCAGGTGGAGCTATAAAAATTTCAGGAAATACTGTTAATGTTGTAGACTCTAAATTTACTAATAACTCTGCAAATGATGGAGGAGCAATAATAATAAATGGAAATCATATTAATATTTATACTTCTGATTTTTCAAATAATACAGGAGTTCAAGGTGGGGCAGTAAAAATTCTTGGTTCAGATACTGAAGTCATTAATTCAACATTTACTAATAATAAAGTAAATTCAAATTCAACATCTCCAGGTTATGGTGGTGCTATAATGATTTTAGGAAGTTCTAATAATATTCTTAATTCTATAATAAATAATAATTCTGCTACTGATTATGCTGGTGGAGTTCTTATAAGAGGAAATAATAATTTAATACGTAATTCTACATTTGACTACAACACTGCTGAAACAGGTGGTGCTGTTGTAATTGATGGTAATAATTCAGATATAATAGATTCAATGTTCAATAATAATACAGCTGCTCGTGGTGGAGCAGTAGCTATTAAAGGAAATGGAATTTATATTAATAATGCTAAATTTAATAATAATTCAGCAAATCCTACTTCTGCATTAACTGCATTAGGTGGAGCAGTTTATATTGAAGGAAACGATATTGATTTTGTAAAAGCTTATTTCTATAACAATCATGTTTTAGGTGATGGTGCAGCTGTTTATGTTAATGGTGATAATTTAACTATGGATAATACAAACTATTATAATAACAGTGCTTTACCAACTAGTAACAGTTTAGTTGATGGTATGGGCGGTGCAATATATGTACATGGAAAAAAAACTGAAATAATGAATGGTATATTTGATGGAAACTCTGCTGTTAATGGTTCTGCAATTTATACATCTGGAGGAAATACTTATTTAACAAACTTGACCTTTTTATATAATCAAGCATACTCCTATGCATTACCAATCTTAGTTAAACCAAAATATAAATATAATACCCCTGTTGAGATAACAATAATTCTTATCGGTGGGAATAATATTGCAAATGCAATATATAATGTTCAAGATCCAAATTCAATTGAATTTCACAATGTTACATATATTACAGTTAATGGTATGAGAACTACAGGACCAAATGAAATACATCCTGTTATTGGAGCAGAAAACAGTCAAAATGGTACAATATTATATCAGGATAGTCGTGAATTCATACAAGACCTTTTTACCATTGTTGTTTTTGATGAAAATGGTAATGTGGTTTTAAATGTAACTAATAAAACAAATATTTATGGTAATGTTTCTTATATTTTAAATGGTTTGGAACCAGGTAATTATACTATAACTTCAAGTCATCCTGAAGATAGATTTTATAAAGGTATTACTAATGTAACAACTTTTATAGTTGAGCCATTAGTGGATTTAGCAGTTAATATAACTACAGATTATGATGTTTATTATGTTGATGATGAAATTATTTGGTATGTGACCTTAACAAATTATGGGCCACATAAAGATAGAAATGTACGTGTTTCTACTTTATTTGATAATAATGTAGATTATGTGAGTTATACTGCTTCAAAAGGAACTTATAATCCAAACACAGGTATTTGGTCTGTTGGGGACTTAAATAAAAATGAAGTAGTTACTTTAATGATAAGAACAAAAGCTCTTTCTATTGAAAATACAACATTAACTGTTAATGCAACAGGCAAATATGAAGATTCTAATTTAACAAATAATGTAGCTAATCATACAGTACAAATTATTGATTTAACATTAAATAAGGCTGTTAATAATACTAATCCTAATATTGGTGAAAATGTAACTTATACTGTTACTGTTGCAAATACTGGTGCTGTTATTGCTAATAATGTTGTTGTTCGTGATACTTTAGGTGCTGGTTTAGAGTTTGTTAGTGCTAGTGATAATGGAGTTTATGATCCTGCTACTCGTACTATAACTTGGACTGTTAATATAGCTGCTGGTGAAACTAAGACTTTTACTGTTGTTGCTAATGTTGTTGCTTATGGTGTTTTAAATAATACTGTTACTGTTGGTAATAAAACTAAAGTTGTTAATTTAACTGTTAGGGATATTGATCCTAGTAAAGTTGTTAATAATACTAATCCTAATATTGGTGAAAATGTAGAATACACTATTACTGTTGTAAATAATGGTGGTGTAGTTTCTAATAATGTTAAAGTTGTTGATACTTTAGGTGCTGGTTTAGAGTTTGTTAGTGCTAGTGATAATGGAGTTTATGATCCTGCTACTCGTACTATAACTTGGACTGTTAATATAGGTGTTGATCAATCTAAGACTTTTACTGTTGTTGCTAATGTTGTTGCTTATGGTGTTTTAAATAATACTGTTACTGTTGGTAATAAAACTAAAGTTGTTAATGTTACTGTTCCTGAAATCATTCCTGATAAGACTGTTAACAATAAAAATCCTAA
>JAHKLT010000028.1 GCA_020854915.1 Methanobacteriaceae archaeon
ATCTAAGTCATGACCCATAGGTACTTATATTTATTTTAAACTATTTAAAACTTTTGATTCAAACCATGATACTGAAATTCATCTATGACTGAAATATTTCATTAAGATTCAGTCATAGTATTCTTTCGGGTCTAAGATAAAAAATAAATAAAAGCTATTTATTAATCATTATGATGTATACAGTCTCTTTTAACTAAAAACTTACTATTATAATCATAATATCTATAAAACATCTTAACAAAAAATTAAATCCAAAATAACAGTTTTTTTATCTAAAAATTCTAAAGAGATACTTAAATTATATTTTTTATTTATAAATTGTTTTCATTCTTCTTTAAATTAAGAAAATAATCAATAGATGCATCGTAGTAATCGATTTCTAGTGTAATTTATTATTCTTTATAAAATTATTATAAATACTATATAAAAACATTTATATTAAATTAAGACATATTATTACTATTAAAAATATCAAATATATTATATCATTAATTATTTTTTTAAATATTTATTTTTAGAAATAATAGTAATGCATTAATTATTTTATTGGATCAAAATTATTGTAATTAGTGTAAAAACTAAATAAAAAAGAATATATCTTTTAAATTTCATTTTGGAAGTAGATTATCATGAAAAAAACAAATAAACTTATCATAGGAATTATTATTGTAATTTTTATTGGATTATTAGTTATAATAGGGGGTACTTTCTTAAGTGGCCCTGATCTGACTTCAGGTGAAAAAAATATATTAGTATTAGCTAGTGATAAAGATGAACAACCTGGTGGTGGTGTGGACATGGCATTTATGGTTCATTTGGAAAATGGAAATTTAGTAAATTATACTCCAATATATCCAGGAGGAATGACACATCCCACAGTACCTGCCCTAGGAGACCTTAATGGGCCTATGTATCTCCATGATTCTTTATGGAATGGATCAGAACAAGGAATGCAATATGCAGAAGAAATAGTAGAAGTTAATACCGGAATGCATTCTGATGCCGTAGTAATTATCTATGATGATGGATTAGATGCAGTTATAGATTCAGTTAGACCAATTACAGTTGATGGAGCCGAAACTGAACTGGGTGCAACAGATATTATAAGACAAAACGATAATTATTCAGGTTATGCTGGTAGAGATAGTGGAATCACAGGGAATATGTCAAGAGGAGATTCTGTGATGGTATTAGCCAAAGCACTCTCAGAAGCAGCCAAAGATCCTGATAAGAAAGATACAATGATCAAAACTGCTTTAAATGAATATTCCAAGGGAAATATAGTAATGACCCCTGAAGGTTCTTTTGCACGTTTAATGAGTGTAAAAGGATTTGAAAACATTTTATGAACTTAAAAAATAAATTCATTAGTTAAATAAATATAAATTAGAAATAAATTATACTTTAATTTAGATTTTATTACTAATTTTGATATAATATTCTTTAAAAAAGTATTATTATTAAGATTTTTAATTTCCATTATATTTATTATATCATTTAAATTTTCTTTGTTTTAAATAGGATACTCTATCCATTTTTCAATAACCCATAGATTTCCTCATCCCATATTATTAAAATATGAATCTCAGTCAAAAATACATATTCTTAAAAACAAAGAAAATTACTTTATTTAATAATCAAAGCACTTTTTTCCATGAAAAAACTTAATATTATCCAAACCTTGATTGTTTATTTATATCTATCTGTTTTTATAGTTTTATTTTTAATAATTTTATGTTTTGTTAATTATGATAAAATAAGAAAGAATTATTTCAAATACAGATTAAACAATGATACTAGAATATCTATTAAAAACTACTTTTTTCGAAATAATATGAATAATAAATCTCAAAATTATATTTCTAAAAATCCTTTCTTTACAAAACTCAACCAAAAAAACAGATTATACCCTTAAAAACAAAGAAAATTACTTTATTTAATAATCAAAGCAAAATTTCATGAAAAATTTGGATAAGGCAAATTCTTTAAAAATTCCTTCTACAAAATTTGCAATAGCTACCTCTACAAAAAATATGAATTTAATAGAAGCATAGACAATATATTTTGAATATGAAGTTCCAAAATTAGGATATATTCCTAATAGTAACCATAGAAAATATTTTGAAAGTAAAAATGATAATGGTATTTGTGAATTATAAACACCTATTAAAAAGAATAAATAATATCAGTTAAAGAAATGGAAAAACAAAATTTTTTAAAAATTTCTAATATTAATACCAAAAAGAGTATTAGTCTTAAAAACTCTATATTATTATATCAATATTTTTAAAATATTTGAGAGGTACTAGAATGAGTAAAGAATTTGAAGAAATTTGGACTAATTATGATAGACAAGTAGTTCATAATTATGTTGAAATTAGATTGCATCATTATTTGTTTACTAAAATTTTAAAAGATCATGAAGAAATTGTTTCTAAAATTATTGAAATTACACAAAAAGAATTATCTTACTTTAAGTTAATGAATATATTTAGATTAAATGATTTTAAAAACTTAATGAATGAAATAAATGATTTTGATAAGTATTTTGATAGTAAAAATATGGATATTAATCAACACCCTGCATGTGATGTTTTATCTGTAGTTAAATACATATTCGAAGGTATTTTAGACATGAATATCTACCCAGTGTCTAATAAAAATTTTGATAAAGAATTACTTGAAGAATCTAATGATTTATTTAAGAATAATATAGAAAACATTAAAGATGCCTTAAAAAATCCTATTTTTGATAATATTAAAACACCAGAAGTTATTGATATTGAAACAATTGAAAGAGCATCTAAAAATACAGATGATATATTGAATCTTGTTAAAATTCATGAAATTTATGATCAGCTATTTATTTTTCCAAATAAATTTGAACTATATGATGTTGTTGTAAAACAAATACTTACATCATTATCTAATGATAAATTATTTGAGTTATATGTTTTACTTAATTTATTAGAGGTTCTTGGAACTACTAGAGGAGATATTACTTTCCAAAACGCAGGTGTTAGAGAATTAGCCAATTATTATCTCCAAGTTGTAGAAGATAATATGGAACATACTACTGATATGCAAATATTTTTCCATGATTTACCTGCTGAATTAGAGGAAAAATTTAGACCTATTCTTAAATATCCTTATATATGTATCAGAATGAAGAATAGTGTTAAAGTTAAGGATATAACTCGTATTAGTTATTTATTACTTGAAATTGAAAGAATTACTGATAACCAACTTAAGTATAAATGTAAAGCAAGCGAAGATATTCGTAATGTTTTAGTTGTATGGGATCATCGTTTGTTTAGTAGTGAAACATCCCATATTAAGGTTATTGATTATAAAACTTTAAAGATTGGTCTTAATAAATCATTTGGTAATCTATTAAAATATCCTAATACAGATAATTTAGATGCTATAACTGAATATATACCATACTTTGAAAAAAATGATGTAGAATATTATAAAAATATTAATGGTGTTCCAGAATACGATGATGAAGCTGATTTCTTTATAGATGATATATATCAAAATAATATTTATCGCACATTTGATTTAAAATATTGGGAAACAACAGGATGGAGCTATGTTAATAATCATCATTTAATCAAAAGACTTGATTTATTGCAAATTCTTAAAATTATTTATCTTATATTTGAGAAAGAGAATTTGAGGCCTGGATTTTTATCTAAATTAATGGAAGATGGAACTATATTAACAATATTAAAACGTATAAAAGAAATTAGAACTATTAATGATAGTGAATTAAGTAATCTATATTCACCTTATAAAAAACTTAAATGTTGTCCTATTCATGATCCTGATTTTTATAAAGATGGTGAAGAAAAAATGGATGAAATAGAATCAAGAAGAGATGAATAATAAACTTATTTAAAGGCATTTTTAACTCAAAGATTATTCCTTTTTTAATTATTTGGATAGTATCAAAAATTGCTCAGATACTTTTCATCTAATTCTTAAATTGTTATTTTTCTCTCATATATTCCATCTTTATTTGTTACTTTTCTCAATAATATTGGCAATCATTTATGACAGAACAATATTTTTTTTTATTACATAGTTAACAAACATCAAAACACGACTAAATTTTTCTAAAAATCTCCAAAACAAAAATTCCAATGCAAGATAATTAAGGCGATATTATGCCAAATAAATAATTATTAAAATAGCTTAAAAATATCTAAGTATTGTTAGAATCATATTTTACATAATCCTACTTTTAGGTAGACTTTAGAAGAAATTTTGATATACTATTCTATGAAAAAGTATTATTTTATATTAAAAGATTTATAAAAATTTTTTACATTCTTCTATAAATTTTCTAGCCCTATTTAAATCTTTTTTAGCCTTTCCTTCCGAAGATTCAAAATAAAAATCATAATCAGCCTTTAATCTTTCTTCATGTAATTTAGATAATGTTTTAGAAATATCTTTATCAAATTTATCATTTATAACATATTCTAAACCAAATTGGCGACTGATTCCTTTGTGAGTTTTAGTTTTTATTCATTTTTTAACAAGCAATGCATTTGCAGAATAGAAAACAGAATAATAAGCTCTATTAACAGTAGTATCATAAAACCCATTTTGAAAATTGACTTCTGCAGATCTTAATGTTTCAATTGACTTTTTAAATATTAAATTATAATCATCCAATTACAATCCCCTCTTTATCTACTGTATCATAGAAAGAAGTATTCTTATATTTCTCATAATGCTCAATAGGAATTATTTTAGGAGAGATATATTCATTTTTATCAATCAATATTTCAAAAGCAATATTAAAAACATCATCTTCAATTTTATCTTCATCAGTAGTTAAAATAAGAATATCAATATCAGAATATTTATTATCATCTTCTCGAGCAACAGACCCGAATAAAATAATTTTTTTAATTTCTGGATATTTTAAAGAATTTACAAACTCAATAGCTAACTTTTTTCTATCCATTTTTAACACCATATGTATTAATATATGTTAATAATTGTATAAAAATATTATTAGAAAAATTTTAATTTAGAAATTAAGTATTAAAACCTATATCTAATAATATTAATCAAATAAAAAGTCTAATTAATTACATGTAAAATTATTTTTTGAAAAACAAAGCTTAATTAAGATGATATTTTACATAAACCTACTAATAGGTAGACTTTACAACTAATTTTGGCATACTATTATATAAAAAATTATTAATAAATCATTAACATTATTTTTTAAATTTTTTACAAATTACATCTTTTAGTATGTAGTATTTAGATATTAATTTAATTACTATTTCGGAATAAATAATACGATATTTAAAATATTCAAATTTTCGAATATAATTTAAATAATGAATAAACAATAAACAATAAACAGCTAAAATAAATACACTAAATTCTATTATAAATTCTTTAATAAATGAACTAAATAATGTGACAAAAGGTAATATTAATGTAGCAAATGTTAATCCTATTATAATTAATTGAAGCTTGAGATTCATATTATCTCTATTGGAATTTTCATTTATTGTTAATTTAGTTTTAGTAATATCTTTTAATTCATTCCACTGAAGTTCTTTTAAGCAATAGTTAATTATTTCTTCAATCTCTCCAAAACTTGAAAAGCTTTTCGTTGACATTAGTTCTTCTAATAACAGTATTTTACTTTGTTCATATAATATTTGTTTGTGGTTTTTATTAGAAAATCCAATAATAGAAGCAATTTCATTAAGTTTATGCATTTGGATATTAAAATTATTTATAACTTCAACCATGACTTGTTTTTCATAAATTAAGTGCCCTCTATTACTATCAACCTGAGGATATTCTTTTTCTTTTTCACAAGAAATCCATAAAAATAGACCTTTAGTTATATATAAACAATAATCATCCATATTTCTTAAATCTTTTGGAAATAAATTCATATAGTCTTCTGGTTTTATATCTGGTAGTTGAGTAATGATTTTTAGAAAAAATCCTTTAAATTCTTCTATCATTTTATTTTTATTAGAAGGCCTATTTAAAAAATCTAATATATAAATAGATGGTTTAATAGTCCAGTATCCATTAAAACCATCAAAATTTTTATTCAAACCTATTATTATATCATTTATATTGATTTTTAAAAATTCTATTAAATCTTCAAAATTCTCTATTAATAAATTTAAATCATCACTTGAATAAAAATCAAAAACAAAATCACCTAATTTGTGATTTTTAATATTATTCTCTATATCTGATAATTTTTCAAGATGTTTTTCATTATAAAAGAAAGATTGCTCATTCAAACATAATTTCACCCAACTAGGAGAAATACAAATATTTTCAATTATGTGTTTCGATAAATTAATTTCATTTTCGATAAAGCTTTCAACAAAATATTCAAAATCTGGAGATAGTACTCTGAAAGATAGATTCAATATTCCCCAACTAAACAGAGTAATATGAGGGTAAAAAGATGTTCTTTTTTGTTTTTGTTCCATAATAATAGGGGATAGGAGTCCTTTTATAAATGAATATGTTCTAAATGAAGAATTATGGAATAATTTATATTCCGAATACAACATTGAACTTAATTGATGGAGACCTTCGGCCTGATATGCATTTAAATCATCAGGAAATTTAAATTTTAATTCATGCATATTAAAAACAGAAAATTCTAACTCAAAATGATGGACTTCATTATCTTTTTTGTAAAATACTTCAAAATCAGAACTTAATGCAATACTTATAATATCTTTCTCAACCATATCAATTGCAATTTCATTTAAATTATTTAAATCATTACAAGAAAAAGTACTGTAACAATGCCAAACATCCCAATCAGTAATTTTCATAGAGTTATCAATAATTTTTTCAGAAACTTTTTTACTTATATTTTTTATCTCATTGTCACTAATTTCAAGTAGTGGGATTTGATTTATAATAAATTCTTCATATGTTTTTGTTTTTCCTACAATGTCATTAGAAATATATTTTATAGGATTAAAAGTTATTTTGATATTGGACAAATAAATGTTAATATTATTTATATCAAATTCTTCCTCTAAATCATTGAAATATTTTTCAAAATTTTCAGATTTATTAATAATATTATTTTTTAATTCAGCATATTTGTTTCTATCAAAATTTATTTTTATTAAATCAGAAGCCTCATTATCAATTAAATTTTCATGTTTAAAGTTTAAATTGTCTTTAATATCTTTAACATCAACCAATTGATATTTTTCTATCATTTCATCATTTAAATTATCAAAAATTAATTTAATAAGACAAGAATAAGCAACTGATTCTAATTTTTTATAAAAATTATCTAGAATTATTTCAGAATAATAACAATCACTAGAAATAGATTCATTATACTCATCTGCTATTTTATCAATCAGTATTTTTACTTGCCAAAACATAAAATATTCTATCCCCTATTAACCAATAATAATTATATTGTGTTTAAAACATAAATAATATGATGTTAATATTATATATTAGCTTAAAGATTAAATTATTAAAATATAATAAAATCTATAAATAATTAATTAGATTAATGAAAATATGATGCAAAAAATTTTATTGTTAATAATCTTATTATTATTGGGAATAATTTTCTCAAAAAATAGCCAATATATTAATTTTGAATCATTAAATTATATTGGTGATTCTGTAGGATGGTTAATAACCATATTACTAAATTCAACTATGTTAATTTTTATATATTGGTTAACAAAAAGAGATATGGTTGAAAATGATTTTGAAATTAAAAAAGACTGTTTTATAAATCTATTAAGCGATGTGGATGATATAATTGATATTGAAAAACCAAGTTTTTTATGTAAAAATTACCATAAAAAATTAAAAAATTTTAATATCAAAAATAATTTAAATGCTCGTTTTAATTATAATTTAGTGAAAGTTTTTTTGAATATAGATAATAAAGATTTATATCGTTTTGATGAAGATTTAAGAGATATTATAAAAAGAATAACAAACCAATACCACGAATTAAAAACTTATACCTACAATTTGCCCCACAATAATTTTCCGAAAGAAAGAGAAGGTTTAAATGAAGAGACCCTTAAAAAATATATTTCTTTTGATAAAAGGATAGATAGTATAGATGACAAAATACATATATCTGAATTACTTTCTCATGTAATGGCTTTTAAATATAATACTTATGAAAATATTGATGAATTATTAACTAACAAAGATTTTAAAGAACATTATGCGGATTCCAAAGTTTTAATCCAATATAAAGAAAAAAACATGGATTTAATGTATTTTAGTGATTTTGGATATTATAATTTCCTGAGATACATGAATGATGAAGAAGAAGTACTAAATTATTCAACTAATAAGATGAATACTTATCAAATAATTTTATATTCTAGTCTTAAAAAAGAAGTTATAGCTCCATTTATTGATAGTATTAATGAATTTTTTGTAATATTAGATGAAAAAAAGAAAAAATATCAAATATAATTAAATAAATTCTAATTAAATTTTCTTTTTTTAAAAATAAAGCTTAATTAGAATCGAATTTTACATAAAATCCATCAGTATCTGCATAAATTGTTTTAAATCCATATTCTTCTGCTTTTTTCATGGAATCTTTAATATATTCTCTCCCCCATGCAGTAATAGCTTGAGCACATTCAAAAGAATACCACCTAAATCGTGAAAATCCGTAAATCCCATACATTGTATTTGCAAGTCTTTTTAATGCTTGTTGTTGCACATCAAGGGATTTTTTTTGAGTTTCATCATCTGTTTCTCTCATTTGTTTTTTGATTTTAGATCTCTCATTTAAAACATTTCCAATAACAGAAGGAATAAATCCTTTAGGTTTTTTCATGAATTTATAACTATGTTCTGGTGAAACATAGTAATTACTTAAATTTTCAACATCATCTAAAACCAAAACATCAGGAGAAATATTTTTAGATATAATTATACTAGGATACAGACTTCTAAAATCAAATTGAACAAGATTTTCATGTAATCCTACTTCTGGCTCTTTCACATATCCTCCTTCATTATCATCCCTATTTGATAAATCTATTCCTGCAGGTTTATTTGGTACAACTTCATTATCTTTATAAGCTTCTTTTACTAAATACCATTCTGCTTGTTGACCTGTTGCCATACGACTTAAGTCAAATAATGGTTGACCAACAATACGAGTAAGTTCTAAATTTAATGGTAAAATCTGCTCAGCTATTTTAATTGTAGATACAACATCGTCTAGTGAATAATCAAATAGCTTATCTAATTCATCAGAGTCACTATCCCAAAATTCCCAAATTCTATCTCCAGGAACATCTATTTTTTCTTCCCCAAATAGCTCTAAATAAACTCTTTCTAAAGTATATCTATCTAATGCCATGTATCTTCTCATGACTAAATATAGATCTACATGAATTAAACCTTTAATAGCTGCAGCATTTGCATAACCTCGCCTTATAAATTTGATACCTGATCCATCAACACCTAAATCTAATTCAACATTGTTTATTTTAGCTCTTTCTTTAATATATGGAAAATCAAAATTATCTGAATTATATCCTACAATTATATCAACATTGTGTTTTTTAAGATAATAAACAAATCTTTCAATCATTGTTTTTTCATCTTCAACTGTTTCTATGAATGAATTATTTGAAGAATTAATTTTATTTTTTGTTGATATCACCTTCTCAAAACCAAAATTACTAGCTAATCCTATCATTATAATTGGATCTTTACTAGAATTAGGCATACCATTAGGATTCCTTACTTCTAAATCAAAACTTAATATTTTAAACTTTTGATATTTATTTTGAAGCTTTTGAGGAGCTTTATTAAGTTTTAATATTTTTAATGATTTATCTTTTGATTTGATTGTTTCATAAGAGTTTATAAATTCACCTGAGAATTCTACTTCATCCATAGGAATTATATCATTATCAATTAAATATCTCCTATAAAAAGGAATATCTGCTTCTTTAATATCTTTAACTGAGTCTAATTTACGAATTGAATCTCTGTGTTTTGCAACATCTTGAGGGTGTTTGAAAATAGCTTTTAAAATTTTTTTTTCTATTTGAAAGTCTTTTTTTATAACCCATTCTAAATTTATAATATCAAAATCCTCTTCTAAATCTTTTTCAATATCTTTAGAATCATTTGAAGGTAAAATATAAATATATGGTTCAAAACTTTCATCTAATGCAATAATTTCTCTTTGTTTATCATTATTTATCTCTTTTGCAAAAAGACGAATAACTGGTTTATTTTTATGGGTAATATAATCTATATCTAAAATGGTTGATTTTATTTTCTCCATTATACAACCTCATTTTTCTCTATCTTATATGCTTTAATAACTGCATAAGTTATTCCAAGAATAAGCGGCCCTAAAATTAACCCCATCATTCCAAATACTAATGGACCTGCTAAAAAACCTGTGAGTAAAACCAAAGGATGTATGTCTGTATGTTGACTGGTTAAAGCAGGCCTAATATAAACATCACTTAAACTAAGTACAAAACCAAATAAGATAACAATAACAGCACTAATATAATCTCCATTAATAAAATCTAAAATAGCTAATATCCAATAAATTGGCCATGGACCCATTATAGGGATTAATTGGAAAATTCCAGTTAATATACCTAAAAATAAAGCATAAGGATAACCCAATATGAAATATCCAACAAATGCAATAATACCAATTATTAGTGAAGTTAAAAAATGTCCATAGAAAATACTAACTAATACATTTTCTATCTGCTCAGTTAATGTATTGAAAAAAGACATGTTTTCCTTTGGAACAATTGATTTTACAAATTCATAACATTTAGCTCCATCTCTTGCAAAGTAAAATATAGAAGCAATTAAAATAAAAATCTCAAGAGCAAGAAAAGGTATTCTTTGAGCAATTTTTATTGCATAATTTGCAATCAAGTGTAATACATCACTAAGTGAATCATAAATAAAAGAAGAAATATTATTTGTAATCTGAACTTGGTTTATAGGAATATATTGAGTTATATGATTAATTATATATTCAATATTCAATTGACTAAATTCTAAATTAGAATTAATAAGATCAAAAGAAATCGAACCTATTGCTGAGAAAACATATATAATTAATAAAATCAAAGGAACAACAAATACTAATATCGTAAATAAAATAGCTATTGAATTATATTTTACTTTTGATTTTATTTTAAATATTATTGGCCTAACACCATAAGCAATGATTGCCCCTAATATTAACATATTAAAAACAGGCATTAGTGTAACTATAGAAATAATAAGTAAAATCAGTATAATAACTGATTGATTTGTAATTAACTCGATAATATTTTTATTCATAAAATCAACTAATAATGTTTTTTAGTGCCTTTTGCATCTCTTTTATATTTTCCAAATTCATTAATTTTTTTTAAATCTTCACTTGAGAAAACTGGACCTTCAACACAAATTCGCCAACCCGTATTATCAACACAACATTGTCCACAAATACCTATTGCACATTTCATATATCTTTCCATAGAATATTGCCCATTGATATTATGTTTTTCAAATAAATCAAAAATTTCTATCATCATACCCTCAGGACCACAAACAATCACTTCATCATAATTATTATTTTTAAGTAAATCAATAGCTTTATCTGTTGCATAACCTTTAAAACCACAAGTTCCATCATTTGTACAAGTTGAAACATTAAACCCTTTATTTTTAAGATCATCAACAAATAATAACTCTTCTTTAGTAACAGCAGCTATTAAAATATCTAAATCTAAATTTTTTAAAATTGAATCCAAAGCAAAAGCTTTTATAGGACCCATTCCAACACCAGCACCAATAGCTAGTATTTTTTTATCTGTTAAATCTGTGTTAAAACCATTACCATAAAAACCCCTAATACCCAATTTATCACCAATAGATAATTTATGAATATCATCAGTAAATTCTCCAACATTTTTTACAGTAATTCCAATTTTATTATTGAATTTATCAATAAAAGATACAGCCATTGGTTTTTCATTTTTAAAATTCCAAACCATTACAAATTCTCCAGGTTTTGGAATTCCATTTATTTTCATATCCCAATCAAAAATAAAAGTTTTAACAGAGGGTGTTTCATAAATAATATCTCTAATTTTTAAAACATTTGGAACATTCTTCATTGAAAACCACCTTTATGAACTAATCCAACTATTTCATCAATTGAATTAAGGTCATTATCTTTCATAAAATTCTCTAAATCTTTAGAAATTCTAGAAAAAATTTCAAGACCATGATCCATAATACTTGTACCAATTTGAACTACACTAGCTCCTGCATATAAAAATTCAACTACATCAAGATAATTTGAAATTCCACCAACACCCATAATCGGTATTTCAACAGATTTATAAACATCAAAAACTGATTTAATAGCTATTGGTTTAATAGCTGGACCACTCATTCCTCCAAATTTATTAGATAAAATAGGTTTAGCAGTGCTAATATCAATTTTCATCCCAGGACCTAAAGAATTTATAAGTGTCACACCATCAGCTCCCGCTTTCTCAGAAGCAATAGCTATTTTAGTAATATCAGTTACGTTTGGAGTTAATTTTGCAATAACAGGAATAGATACATTGTCTTTAACAGCTTTAACAAATTCATAAGTTAAATCAGGATTTTCACCAATTGATGATCCATAACCACACATTGCATGAGGACAAGAAATATTTAATTCAATAGCATCTACAAATTCTTCAATTTCTCCTGCAATTTCAGAAAATTCAAGAGGAGTAGAACCATAAATCGATGCAAATATTCCATTTTCTTTAGAAGAATTAATCCTTTTTAACTCCTCTTTAAATACTTCAACACCAGGATTTGAAAGGCCTATTGCATTAATAATTCCTCCTTCAACAGCAACTGTTGTTGGATTTTTATAACCTTCATTAGGATTTTTAGAAAAAGATTTAGTAACTACACCACCAGCACCAGATTCTAAAGCCCAATTTAGAGAAGAAGCATTACTACCTAAAACTCCTGCAGCTAAAAATAAAGGGTTTTCAAGAGCTATTTTGCAAAATTTTGTTTTTAACATTAATCCACCTATAAACAAATAAAGTAATAATATATATTATTTTATATTAATTTAAAACTTTGTAAAATAAAATAATTTATAATCAATAAAAATAAAATAAAAGAATATGAATTGTTATATTACATATTGTGTTGCAGGTATTATAGCTATTGATGAATCTCAAAACATAGTAAACTACAGATTATTTGATGAACCTGAACGTTTAGAAAAATTACAAGAAATTGCTGATAAAAAGATAACAGAAGAAGAAATAAATTTAATCGAAAAAATTCATGAAAAATATGATTTGATTTCAATAGAATCCCAATCAAAAAAATCAAATTACAATAAATGGAATAATGTAACTCTAGAAATTCCAAATAAAGGAGGTAAATATTTAAGAAACAACTTAGAAAAAATACTTAATGAAATTAACTACGAATATCCTAAAAAATTTACTAAAAGCTACAGAGAACTTGCAAGCTATAAAGTGAAAAATGAATTAAACACTGAAGATAAATACCTCATACAATCAATTAATTCTATTGATGATATTGATGAATCTATAAATAAATTAGTTGAGAGGATGAGAGATTGGTATTCATTATATTTTCCAGAATTAGATTCAATAACAAGTAATGAAAAATATATTAAATTAATAGCTGAAAATAAAGATAAAAAAGATATTATAGAAAATAATCATATAACAGATGATTTTATAGACTTAGAAGATACTATTAATCCTGAAAATATAGCTATTTTAAATGATTTTGCAAAATCCATTTATTCACTTCAAAAAACAAGAAAAAAAACTGAAGAATACATCAATAAAAAAATGAAATCATTAGCACCTAATTTAACAAATTTAGTTGGACATTCATTAGGAGCAAAATTAATATCACATGCAGGGGGTTTAGAAAAATTAGCCAGTTATCCTTCTGGAACAATTCAAATAATGGGTGCTGAAAAAGCTTTATTTAGACATTTAAAAACTGGAGCAGATCCTCCAAAACATGGATTAATATTTCAACACCCTAAAGTTAGAAATAGTAAATGGTGGAATAGAGGAAAGATAGCTAAAAAATTATCATTAAAAATATCTCTTTCTATTCGAAAAGATGTTTACTCTAAAGAATTTGATTCAGAAATTAATAATAAATTTTTAAAAGAAGTAAAAAAAATTGAAAAAGACAATCCATTTGCTAAAAGAAAAAGTAACAAAACTTCTAAAAAGAAAAAAAGAAAGGGATTAAAATGAAGATTTATTTAAAAGATGATGAAATAGCTACAGAGAATTTAAACCCTGGAATAAAAGTATATGGGGAACAATTATATCAAGAAAAAGATTTGGAGTATAGAATGTGGAACCCATATAGATCAAAGTTAGCTGCTGCTTTATTAAATGGATTAACTAATATAGATCTAAAAGAAGATTATAAAGTATTATATCTTGGAGCATCAACAGGAACAACAATTTCCCACATATCAGACATTATAAAAAAAGGAATGATATATGGAGTTGAATTTTCCCCAATATCTATGAAAAAACTAATAAGTTTAGCTAGTAAACGGGAAAATATAGCACCTATATTAGCAGATGCAAGAAAACCAAAAACTTATTTAAATTTATTAGAAAATATTGATTTTTTATACTGTGATGTTGCACAAGCAAAACAAAGTGAATTGTTTATGGATAATATGAATTTATATTTAAAAGATGATTGTAAAAGTCTTTTTATGCTTAAAGCAAGGAGTATAAACGTTTCATTAAAACCAAAAAAGGTTTTTAAAGAAGAAGAGAAAAAAATAAAAGAAAAAGGTTTTAAAATCACTGAAAAAGTTAAATTAGAACCTTACGAAAAAGATCATATTTGTTTTTTAGTTGAAAAAAGTTTTTAAATAAAAATCAACTTTTACAATCCATATTTCCAGTTATAAACAATAAAAACAAAAAAGTATTATTAAGAAAAAAATAGTAAAAAAGTATTACTAGTGATAGCTTTTTATACCCTAAAGACAAATATAATAATTGCTAATGCAAATATAAAAAATAGTTCAATATTCCCTCTAGATGAATTCACTCTCATAATCACTCCACATTGGTAATAGTCTAGAGGAATGAACTTATTTTTTTAAAATACTAATTTTTAAAGATTTATTTTCAATATTTTTATAAAAATTTATTAATTTATATTTATTCAATTGTTAAGCTATTTATCCTTGTTTTCTTAAAAAAGTATTACTCAAAACAATGAATAAAAGAAATTTATAAGTAATTAAGAAATTATTTTTAATATAAAATGACTTTGTAGAAACCCTAATTTTTTAAGAATTTAATATTTAATTTTTTTGAAATATAAATAATTATTCATTGAAAATACTGCTTTTAATCTTCGTTATATTTCCTAAGTATTCATTTAATATTATTAATTTTAAAATTACTAAGAAAAATGATATAAATATTAAAACAAAGAATATATATTGATATGAAATGCAAAAATACATATTCTCCATTAAATAGTTTGACTTCAAAGCAACTAAACCTTTCAGATTTTAACTTTGAAAAACCTGTAAAAAAATACATTAAAAAAAATTCAAAATCAAAGAAAAACAATAAAAATAAAAATAAAAATAACCTTATAAAATTCATTATTGCCACTAATAACTATGCAAAAAGAAGTTTAAATAAATATTCCAACTGTTTATAATCATTTATACTTCCAACCATCATTATTCACAATATTAACATTAAAAATATACTTAAAATTAACATATCGCGAAATAAGTTGTATAATAGACTTATCTGATCAATTAAAGAAATTATTACATATCAAAAAAGCACTACAATACAAAAAAATCTTCAACAGAATGCCTACAGAAGTTTTAAAGAAAATAAATTAACTAAATTTAATGGAAAAGAAAACAAAACCAAAAACATAGCATTAGACGGAATTGGATTCACAAATGATCATGCCAATAAATATTATGCAATAATATGCAAGAAAGAAAAAGTTACATTAAAAAAAAATATTACAATCAATATAAAATTCGTTTAATACTCAATTACCAAACACAAAAAAACCAAAAAATATGATACACAATTTGCAATCAATTCTATTAAAAAAACAAAGAAATAACAAACAAAAATATATTATAACAGATAGAACATACTATACAGAAACCACAAAAAATACATAAACGAAGATAATAAATGCATTTGACCAAATACCATTGAAAAGAGCTAAAAAAGTAAAATACAGATTAAAAGTCAAACAATATTTCAGCACAAAATATACAGAAAAGAAACAATGTTGAAAGTGTGTTCAGTGTTATAAAAAGATTAGTCAGCGAAATAAATAAAAGTAGAAGCATCAAACTATCAAATAAAGAAACCAAACTCAAAAACACAATTTACAACATACATCGATTAACACAAATACAATAAAAAGGATTTCTACAAAGCCAAAATTTTAAAACATGTTAGTTTATAAAAACACACGGATATATATTGAAAATAAAAAAATGATTTATTGAATAAAGCTCTTTAATAATTAAAAAATTAAATAATAATATTAAAAAGAAAAGAAGTACCACCAAAATAAACAAAAAGAAAATCAATAATTTAATATTTAAGAATCAGAGCTTTTTAGAAATTTTATCAAAAATAATCTTTGCTATTTCTTGTTTAGAAGAAAGATTAATTTTTTCTATATCCTCATCTATTAAAAGAACTTCATTATTATCAGAACCAAAATCACAACCCTCATGACATAAATCATTAGCTATAACTAAATCTGTACCAGCCATTTCGATCTGTTTTTTACAACAATCAATCATTTGATTTTCTGAAATATCATACTCTGCTTTAAAACCAACAAGAAAAATTTCTCGATTTAATTTTTTAATTTCTTTAATGATTTTAACAGTTGGTTTAAAAGCTATAGATAGTTCATTAGAAGAAGAAATCTTAAAATTATTAGCATCATTAGGTGAAAAATCAGAAACAGCAGCTGTTGATATAAAAATATCAAAATCAGAAACAATATCCAAAATAGCTTTATTCATTTCACTACTAGATTCAACTTTAATCACAGTAAAAATAGAAGGAATTTTAACAGAAACATTAGCAACAACAAGAGTTAAATTAGCTCCTCTAATATATGCTTCTTTAGCTAATTCTAAACCCATTTTACCAGAAGATTTATTAGATATCCCTCTTACTGGATCAATAGATTCATAAGTTCCACCAAGACTTATTAAAATATTTTTTCCAGCAATTTTTTTAAAATAGCTATTTTTTGAAATAATATCACTCATTAAGATTATTTAAATTAATAAGTCTTAAAGATTCTAATAAAATATCATCAATATCTGGAAATTTAGCTTTCCCCTCATCCATACGTGGATTAACAAAATGAACTCCTTCATTTTTAACTTTTTCAATATTTTCGTGAATAGTATCAAACATAGAATCATGCATAGAAGGTACAAATAAAATAGGAGTGTTATGACCTTGAGCAGTTATTAATAAAGTACTAATAGGATTATCAGCTATTTTATAAGCAAATTTACTAATAGTGTTTGCAGTAGCTGGTGCAACAAGAATTAAATCTTTTTTAGCATATTTAACATGTTCAATATCCCCTGTTAAATCTAAAACAACTTCTTGACCACTTGCAAATTCTAATGAATTAGGATGAATAATTTTAGAAGCTGATTCACTCATAAAACATTTAACATTAATATCATTACGTCTAAATAATCTAGCTAATTTAATAGTTTCTGTTGCAGCTATACTTCCAGTAACACACAATACAATATTCATAAAACCACCTAACTTATTTGAATATTACCAATAATAAAATTAAAAATATTCAAATTATCTTCAAATTGATTTTCAGGGGCACTACATAAAACAACAATAGCTTTACCATTATTTTCAAACCAAACAGCCTTGTGCATTTTCATAGTCCCATTTACATCAGATTTATAAATAACTTCAATACCATCCTTACCTGCTACCTTAACACCACCTGTAGAAATTAAATCATAAGAAGGATCATTATTTAATGAAGCAGATGTTTGATTAACAAAGGTATCCAAAGGGCTTGTTAATTCTTTTTCTTCTACATTAACATTTACTTGACCGACTTTAGAAGAATCAATAGAATCAGCTGCTGAAACAGAAAGTAAAGAATGATTTGAAGTTGATTCAGAAACAACCCAATTAGAAGGATATTTTAAAAGAACACCACCTTTAGAAATTGATTGAACTTCAGAGGAATTCTTATCATCCACATTCTCCCCCAAACAACCTGATACAAAAATCACTGCCAATATTACAAAAATTATTAATAAATATTTTTTCATATATTCACCCAATTAAAGTTAAAAATTAACTCACTTATTACTCTGGACTTGGATTAGGTTCAGGACTAGGTTCAGGTGTAGGTTCAGGACTAGGTTCAGGTGTAGGACTAGGAGAATTACCATTGGAAGAACCATGATCAGTATTATATGAAGATGAATCAATTGAACTACTACCACTACTATCTTGATTTATTACTTGATTATTGTTTGATGTATCAGAATTACTATTTTGATTAGTATTACTTGTATTTTTAATAACAGTAGTATTTACCATTTTAATATCAGGAAAAGCTGAATCTTCCACAATAGCTGCAGCATTAGTAAGTGACACATCTTTGAAATCAAAATTAAAAATTCCAAATGCAATACCAGTAGAAAATGCAATTATTAAGATAAAAATTAATAAAAAACTAAATTTTCCTTTATTTGAAGAAGGAACAGCAACTTTTTCACCAGCATTACGTTTAGGATCAACAATATACTTTTTTACAAGTTTTTCATTTTCCAATCTATTTTCATCAGAATTCTTAATATTTTTATAATTAGTATTCTTATGACTATTTTTCTTAGCATTATACTCCATAGCTTTTAGTTTTTCATTATATTTAGTATATAAATACTTAAATTTGTCTTGAGAAATTTTTCCAGCTTTATAATCTGCCTTTAAATTATTCATGACTCCAATAAGTTTTTTCCTATCATCATTCATATTATACCACATTTTATAGAAAAAAGTTTTAATTAAATAGTATTTTATAACTACATTAATTTATAGTTTATGATACTATTAAAATTTTAATTTTAAAAAATCAATATTTATTAATGGGATATGAACCTAAGACTTTTGTAAATGGAGTTTTATTATTAATTTCATATAATATTTTTTTAATATTTTTATTATTTCTATGGCCTAAAAAATCAATAAAAAAAACATATTTACCTAAACCTTCTTTAGATGGCCTAGATTCGATTTTAGTTAAATTTATATTGTTTTTTGCAAAGATTCCAAGAATATTATAAAGTTGACCAGGATAATCTTCAAAAATAGAAAAAGCTATTGAAGTTTTATCAAAACCTGTAATTTCATGATCATTTTTAGCTAAGATAATAAATCTTGTTTGGTTATTATCAGCATCTTGAATATTAGATTTAATTATTTCTAGATCATATAATTCAGCAGCCTTTGATGTTCCAATAGCTCCACTATTATCCATAGTTAAAATATTTTTTGCTGCTGAAGCTGTACTTAAAGCATGGTGTGTTCTAAACTTATTATCGTTTATAAAAGACTGACATTGTGCTAATGCTTGAGGATGAGAGTAAACATCAGTAATTGTCAACAAATTATCAGCTGATTTACCAAGTAAATGATGATTAATAGGAAGAATAATCTCCCCATTTATTTTTAAATCAAATTTATGAATTAAAGAATCTAAAGTAATACCTACTGGGCCTTCAATGGAATTTTCAATAGGAACAATCCCTTTTAAATGTTTATTTGATTGAATAGACTCCATAACTGCAGGAATAGAACAATAAGAAATTAAATTATTTGTAATTTTAGAAGCAGCTTCATGAGTGAAAGTACCCTCTGGACCTAAAAAAGCTATTTTATCAATTATAAACAACTCCAAAAAAAGAAAAAACAAAAAAGAATTTAGAGAAGTCTGAGTAAATCTGTTTGAGTTATGATTCCAACTATATTTTCATCATCATCCACAACAGGAAGACCATTATATCCTGTTTCAATTAAAATATTTGCCACATCAGCAATATTATCCTCTTGTGAAATAGTTTTAATATTTGTAGACATTATATCTTCAACAACTATGTTTTTGATTTGTGCAGATTGATGTTTTTCAGGAACATTTTTCCTAAATGCTATAAGACATCTTATAACATCTTTAGAAGTTAAAATACCAACAATTTCACCACTATCAATAACAGGTAATCTTCCAATTTTAGAATCTATTAAAATCCTTCTAGCATGAACTAAACGCTCATCAGAAGAAACTGATTTAATATCTGTTTTCATAACTTCTTCTACACTAATTTTTTCAAAAGCCTTAGTAGTGCATAATGAAACAAAATCTGCTTTTGAAACAATACCAACCATGTTTTCATTAGATTCTATTGGAAGAGATCCAATTTGTTTTTCAAGCATGAGACTAGCAACTTCAGATAATTCCACATTTTCATTAACAGTAACAACATCTTTAACCATTACAGAAGAAATATGAAATCTTGAAGGAGGCATAGAACCATATTTAGAAGACCCCAATTTTCGAGCAATATCCCTTTCAGAAACAATACCAACTAACTCTTTCTGATTATTCTTATTAGTATTAACCACAGGTAATCTTGAAATTTTATGTTTCCTTAATAATTTTAGCCCATCTGATAAACTTTGATCTTTATCAATAGTTATTAAGTTTTCAGACATTAAATTTTTAACTTCCATGCTAATCACCTTCAAATTATAATATTAATGTAAATTAATTCTTTATAGCTTTTAAAATATCTTTTTCAGTTATGATTCCAAGTAATTCATCATTTTTAACAACATGAACTCCAGCTATATCTTTATCTTTAAAAATTTGACAAATATCCCCTAATCTAGTTAAAGGATCTACATTAATTAAAGAAGTAGCCATAATTTCAGATATTTTTTTATCCAATACATCAGAAGCAGTATTAGAAGTCATTTTCTCAAATAACTCTTTATCATTGAAAAATTTAATTATATCAGATGCAGTTACAACACCCAATAATTTATCATTAGATGTAGTTGCAATTTCAATATCTTCCCCAACAATAGGTATTCTTCTAAGTCTATTTCTAACCATTATTTTAGAAGCACTCTCAATAGGTGTTCCAGGTGTGGTAGTAATTACATTTTTAGTCATAACATCTTCTGCAAGTTCTTCTGTTAAAACACCACCAAGAGATAATGAAAAATCTCTTTCAGTAACAATACCAACTATTTTTTCATCACCATCTAAAATAGGAATCGCACCAACTTCATTATTTAACATGATATCAAGAGCTTTAGAAATAGAATCCTTATTTGAAATACAAATAACATCTTTAGTCATTATTTCTCTTACAGGTTCATTAATAGCTGCTAAGAAATTATCTTGATATTTATTTTGAATAATTTTAAATTTTTGTCCACCACCTAAAAAGTCTAAAATATCCATTACAGTAACAATACCTAATATTTTTCCAGAACCTGGATCAGTAACAGGTAATCTTCTAAAATTATATTCACCCATTGTTTCTGCTGTTTCTTTAATACTTTTACTAGGAGGGATTGTGACAACATCTTTACTAGCTAAATTTATTATGTCACCATCATTATCAGAAATTTTACTTTGATGTTCAATTGAATCTCTTTCTCTTGATTTTCTTAAATTAATAGCACTTTTATCTTTCATTTCTGCACCTCTAAATGTTCAAAATATTACCCTTAAAAATTCCATTGAAAACTCATTACTCTATATTCAAAAATTTATGAACTTGAGGAATGATAGAAACTTCAAAATATTTACCAACTATTTCAGAAAATCTAAATAAATGAGAATTTAGATTTTTCCAGTCATTAATAGGACTTGATGGTTGGATAATAATTTGAAGTTCTTTATTATTTAAAACATCTTTTGATAATCTTTTAATAATAGTCTCAAATGAATTTATTTTTGTTGAAGGTAACACAACTAATTTGCAATATACATTTATTGACCTTGACATTAATAAGTTTAGTGATTTAATTTCATTTCGAAAAATATCTTCAAAAGAAGAATCATTGAAATGCTCTGGTAATTTAATATCTAAGGATACATAATCAATCTTATTCAATTTATCAATATTTTCAGGTAAAGTACCATTTGTTTCAATCATTATTTTATAATCAATTTTAGAACTTACTTCATTAATAAAATCAAAATAGATAGTAGGTTCTCCTCCAGTAAAAGATATAGAATCCAGATCATCAGAGTATAAATCTTTAATTTTTTTAATTACCTCATCAACAGTTAAAAGATATCCATTTTCTACAAAACGGCTTTTTTCACTGTCACAATAATTACAATCGAGATTACACCCTGTGAATCTAACAAAAATCTGCCTTTTACCAATTAAAAGGCCTTCACCTTGAATACTTGAAAATATTTCGTATATTGGTGCTTTCATTATTAATCCCTAAGTATTTTTTTAAAAATAGCTCCTTGACCAATTCCTTCATTAACTCCAACAGAAACATAATTTAAATTATTATATTTTTTTTCTAAATATTCTACTAAATTTTCAGTGAAATATTTTGAAAGTTCTTCTGCAGAGCTATATTTTAATGGTAAAAATTTACAATCGTTTGTAGGGATTGTATAACCTTTTTCCCCAATTTTAAAGGATACACTATTTCTTTTTTCTAAATTTTCAACAGAAATAGAATTTTCATCAAAATCTTTAAAAGAAATCATTTCATGAAAAATAGGAATTATTAATTTATGATCTAATTCATTACAAATTTCATTAACACTACTTTTAATATCTTTAAAATCTACAACAAAATCAAATTCACCAGACCTATCCCCTTCGATTTCTATATCTACAAAATATGAATGACCATGTATAAAACCACAAGAATCGTGACCTGGAATAAAGTGTGCTGATGAAAATCTTAAATTTGCATTAATGCCATTAACTGTTATTATCATTTTAAATACCTCTATAACATGTCTGTTTTACAAATATCTTCTTTTATTGAATTTAATTCCAAAATATAATCATTTGCAACATTATTAATTAGATTAAAAATATTTTCTTCATTAAATAAATAATTATCATTAGAATCTTTAATTTCAAACAAACCTATTGTCTCAATATCATCAGGAGTCCCTTCACTATAAAGGTTCAAGGCAAAATGTATTTTCATTGAACTAACAGATGCACTAGCAATTGAAACACTTAGCTTATCCCCATTTATATAAATATCATCACCTTCTCTTGTAAATGAAATATTATTTTTATACAACTCTTCTCCAAAAATCATAACAAGTAATCTTTGGCGAAGATAAGCTATCTCAATATTAGCTGGTTGAACATCAAAAAATTCAACTATAAAATGAACCATTTTATTAGATTTAATATCTAATCCAATATCTTCAAAATCTTTTAAGTTATCATTTTTTATATTCATTGAGCCTATCCATGAAATAATAGAAGAACCTTTGATATTTAAAGATTCAAATGCCCAAAAAGGATTGATTTGACTACCATCATACTCAAAAGACTCATTAATATGTTTATGTTTTATTAACATTATATCTCCATATAATAATGATATGAATTTTAAGTATAAACTATTTTTCTAAAATTATTTAAATTAAATAATAAAAACTTTTTTTTAAGTAAAAAAGAGAGTTGGGCAAAATTCAAAATCATTTTCTTAAAACGATAGATTAATCATTTGTTTGAGATTTGAAGAAACATCTTCTTTAAAAAGGTATTTTTGTCCGACACTTAAAAATAAAAAATAAATAAAAATAGCTTATAGAATAGCTAAATTGTATAAAAAATAGTTAAAATATTTAATTTTTCTGTGAATTGTCCAATATAGTTAAAAAAAATTTAATAAGATATAATTCCCCATTATACCCTTTAGGACTCAAAAACAAAGCCTTATGAAAAATATAATAATATTAAACAATTTAGAAAATAATCTTAAACTAGATTTGTAATTTATTAATAAAATAAACTAAATTCTGTTATTTTTAGTAAAAAATAAAATATTAGTGTTAATTATTAAAGATAACATCTAATTAACAGTATTTTTAAGATTACAAACATTTATATAAAATTAAAAAATAATGAAATAAATACATTGCATAAAATATGTAATGATATTTAGATATATATTGAGGTGAAATAATTTCGATACAGAGAAACTTAATGATATTAATAATTCTTGGAATATTTATTAGTATTAGTACTATTTCTGCTGCAGAAAATGTAAGTGATGATAATACTAACTTTAATGTAGAAGAAAATGATATCAACAAAGTATCTTATGAATATATAAATTCAAATCAAGAAATTACAGATTATGAAAATACAAATCATGAAAAAAATAAAGAATCTACACTTATTTCAAAAAATGAAACTACAATTCATTATAATGAAAAAGAAAAATTCAATGTAAAATTGTTTGATTCTTATAATAAACCATTATCCAATAAAGATATTATATTTTCTATTAATGACGTAAACTATACACGATTAACAGATGAAAATGGTGTTGCTGGGTTGACAATTAATTTATTAGAAGGTAATTATTTAATTAAATATTCTTTTAAAGGAGATGATAATTATTCTTCATTTGAAAATGAATGTTTATTAAACGTTGTTAAAAAAGAAATGAACTTAACTGGTGAAGATTTAACAATGAATTATGGTTCTGGTAAAGCATATGAAGTTTTGTTAACTGATAGTAATAACAAAGTAATTAAAAATGAAAATATTATTTTTAATATAAACGGAATAGATTATTTGAGAAAAACAAATGAAAATGGTCTTGCTCTCATTACTATTAACTTATATCAAGGAATATATCAAGTATCTTATAAATTAGACAGTAATTCAAAGTACAAATCAAATCAATATTCCAGAACTATCTATGTTCATGGACAACCTTACTTATATGCTTCTGATTTGAATATTGCATATGGATTAAAAGAATCTTTTAAAGTAATGTATTATGATTCTTTAAATAGACCAATAGCTGGAAAGAATATTTCTATTGAAATAAATGGAAGAACATATATAATAGTTACAGATGAAAATGGTTCTGCTAAATTAAATATTAATTTAAATCCTAATTTATATACTGTTAAATATTCAATTGACAACCTTTCTGGATTAAACAATATTAATATAAAAGATAGTATGCTAATTGGAAATAATATGGAAATGATTCATGGAAATCAAAATTATTATTCTGTAACATTAAAAGATAATAATGGAAACATAGTCTCTGGAAAGAATATTATTTTTACAATTAATGGTGTAAACTATACTAAAACAACAGACAAAGATGGAATCGCAAGAATTAAAATTAATTTAAATCCTGATGAATACATAGTAAATACAAGATATAATGGAGAGGCAGATTTAAGTAGTGCTTCTTTAACTAATATAATAAAAGTAATGGCACTGTCTAAAATCCTGCTGATGGATAATTATTTATTTTGTTTATTTTGTTCGTATATTACCTAATATTTGGTTTATTGTTGAATGTATTTTTATTTTTTAATATAAGAAAAATTAATTTAATTTCAGTGTAATTA
>JAHKLT010000008.1 GCA_020854915.1 Methanobacteriaceae archaeon
TATTCTGGTTTAAAAGACTCTAAATTAAAAATTATTAATAATAAAAGTGTACTTTTATGAAATATCATTTGTACACTATCAAACAATATAAAATAAGCATTGTATATCCTCAGAAAAAATTAAATTATCGGACACCTTGATCATTAAATTTTTTATTTACATGTTGAAAAGCTATTTCTTTATTAAATGAAGTGGAAGAGAAACCGTTTTCATGCATTTTATTGTTTTTAAACCATTCTTCCATAAAACTACCATATTCTATTCCCCTAAATAATTTAGTATCACGAGTTAAACGATTGATTTGAGTTATACTATTTAAAACTGAAATAATAGTTTCAATTTTTTCTTTATCTAATATATTTTCATTTAAATTTATAGAGATAAGTGGTTTCTTATTTCTAAGAATATCATTAATAAGTTCAGCTGGTTTTGTAGTAGTAAAAATTTTAATAGCTAATTTTTCCTCCAAACTTGCTTTCCAATAATATTTTTTAAGTTCATGAAAACTATTTTTATCATATATTTTATACATTTTAGATAGTTCAAAAGTTTATTTGCTAAAAATATAATTTATTTTTAGTATTTATAAATTTTTCTTACAAATTTCAACTTATATTAATATTTATAACTTATTTAAATGTTTTAAGATAAAATAATTGTTTTAAAGCAGTATTATTTATTTTAAAGTAAAAATTGTAATAAAATCTCTAAATTAATTTTCTTTAAAAATCTAAATTATATTAGTGATTAATATGAAAACTAAGATAATTACAACAATTCAAAAAGAAATGAAAAACTATTTAAATGACAAACAAAGGTTTAAATTAACAAAAATTTTACTTAAATCATTAAATGATGTAGATATAATAGAAAAATCCATAAAATTCAATGAAAACTATCTAAAAGAAAATAAAAAATTATTAAATATTTTTCTATCAGCAAAAAGAATTGAAGGGTGTTCTAATAATACAATTAACTATTACAAATCTACTATAGAGAGATTATTTAAAATTATTAAAAAAGAAATAGAACATATATCAACAGATGATATCAGAGGATACATGTCAAAATACAAAGAAAAAAATAACTTAAGTAAAATTACAGTAGATAACATAAGAAGAATATTTTCAAGCTTCTTCTCATGGCTTGAAGATGAAGATTATATTATAAAAAATCCAGTACGAAGAATAAATAGAGTGAAAACTGGAAGAGTAGTAAAAGAAGTTTTAAATGATGAAGATTTAGAAATCATAAGAGACAACTGCTCTAAAATTAGAGACCTAGCTATTGTAGAACTATTACTATCAACTGGCATTAGAGTAGGAGAATTAGTTAATTTAAATATTGATGATATAAACTTTCAAGAGCGAGAATGTATTGTAATAGGAAAAGGAGAATCAGAACGTGAAGTGTATTTTGATGCAAGAACTAAAATACATTTAATGGAATATATAGCATCAAGATGTGATGATAATCCAGCTCTTTTTGTATCACTTAAAAAACCACATAATAGATTAGGAATTGGTGGAGTTGAAGTAAGACTTAGAAGATTAGGTAGAAAACTTAATATAAACAAAGTTCATCCACATAAATTTAGAAGAACACTAGCAACAAAAGCTATTGATAAAGGAATGCCCATAGAACAAGTACAAAAAATTTTAGGCCATATACAAATAGATACAACGATGCAATATGCAATGGTAAATCAAAATAATGTTAAAATAGCTCATCGTAAGTTTTTAAGTTGATTTTTTATAAATTTGAGGGTTGGTCAAAATAAAGATTATATTCTCAAAAACAAAGGAAATTACTTTATTTAATAATAAAAGCAATTCTTGTCTTAAAAAAGTTAATTTTTCTAACTCTCAATTTTTTTAAAAACAAAGATAAAAATTTAAATGAAAATAAATAAACTTAATTTTGTGTAAAAATGTGTTTAAATAAAAAATATTTACTAAAAGATTTGTGTGATTTTAATGATGATTCCTATTCATTAGATGACAAATGGGAATTTATTAATTATTTAGATACTGGAAATATCACAGAAAACAAGATTGATAAAATAAAGCATTTTAATTTATTTAAAGATAAGGTACCCAGCAGAGCAAAAAGAAAAGTTAATTATAATGATATTATTTTTTCTACAGTTCGCCCTATTCAAAAACATTATGGTATAATTAAAGATGAAATAGAGAATTTTTTAGTTTCTACTGGTTTTACAACAATTTCACCAAATCCTAATAAGGTTATTAGTGAATTTATTTATTATTATTTAACACAAGAAAATATAATTAAATATTTAGATAATATAGCAGAACAAAGTACTTCTACTTATCCATCAATTAAACCTTCTGATTTAGAAAATCTAGAAATAAATTTACCTTCAATTAATAAACAAAAAGCTACAGTGAGAATTCTAAAAAAACTAGAAAGTCTGATTAAAATTAATAATAGTATAAATCAAAATTTAGAACATATTATGAATAACATTTTCAAAAATTGGTTTATTGATTTAAATTATTTTAATAATGAGAAAATAATAGAAACAGAATATGGAAAAATGTTAGAAAATTGGAGAATTATGGAATTAAAAGATTTTTCACAAGATATTATATGTGGCAAAACACCATCAACTAAAAAACCAGAATATTATGGTGAAAATATTCCATTTATTACAATTCCAGATATGCATAATCAAATTTTTATATTGGAAACTGAAAGATATCTTTCAAATGAAGGATCAAACTCCCAAATTAAAAAATTATTGCCGGAAAATAGTGTCTGTGTAAGCTGTATTGCCACTGTTGGTTTGGTCTCTCTTATAAATGAAAAAAGTCATACAAATCAACAAATTAACTCAATAATATGTGATAATAAAGATTACTATTTTTTATATTTGAAAATGTTAACTCTTTCTAAATATATAGAATCCATATCTAGTGGGAGTACTACCTTTAATTTAAATAAGGAACAATTTTCAAAAATAAAAATAATCGTACCTCCTAAAAAAATAATTAACAATTTTAATATAATAATTGAACCCATTTTTAATAAAATAAAACAAATTCAGCATGAAAATTTAAAACTTACAAAATTAAGAGATATTCTTTTACCAAAATTAATGTCTGGAGAAATAGATGTATCAAATGTAGAAATTTAATATTATAAATTAATATTTTTCTTTTTTTTGGATCTTTTTTTGAATGGATAATATCCATTTCATTATTTATAACATGAATTTTTGTATTGTTGATACTGCTTAGTATAAAAATTGTATAAATTTTCTTTTTAATTATACTTGATAGTCCTATTAATTTATTCATATTATAGTGTGTTACCAAACTTTTTCATATAAATGCATGTTTTATTTATATATAGATATTAAATTAATTAAAAATATTAGGTAATCAACTATATTTTACTAAGATCTTATGAATCCTTATATAATGACTATTATAAAATCATGTTTGTTAATGAAGTATTATTTTAATTAAATAATATTCTTAAATAGTTAAAAGTAAAACAATATCTTAAAACTGGAAAACTTTGGACACATTAACAAGGTTTTGGCAAATAATTTACAAAAACAATAATTCCAAAATATTGGACAAATTATCTAAACCCTCAATTGGACAAAAACAATGATATTAAAATTTTAATAAATTATTTAAAGCTTCAGCTGGGCGAAGAAAAGGATATTATAGTTTAGATGTACTAACTAAGGGTTTAAGTAATTTATTGCATATTTTACAATTTATCATTCTTTAAAGGGGTAAAAAATAGAAATTATTAATAGCTATACATTTTTTTAGATTCTATTGTTTCTTTTTTGAATTTATCTAATCCATATTCAGCTATTGTTTCTTCAAATTCTGAAACAGAAGTATTATATTTAATATCTATGCCCTTTTGTTTACATATTTTCTTTAATATTTTATGACCTTTATTTAAAAGCTTTTTAAATGTGTTATTATTTTTCTTTAAGTTTTCAAATATTTTAATTTTATTTATGTAATAATTATAATCAGTTTCTCCTAAAATTGTTATGAATACATAATTAAAAGGTTCTTTTAACCATAATTCACTTATAATTTCAAAACTAGCTATTCCGATTGAAATTTCTTCTTTTTCATATAGATGATCCATTATCCTTTCTTCATTATGTTCTCCATCTAAAACACTTACTAATTTTTTACTATTTAAATAAGTTTTTATAAACTCCCATTCACGGTTAAAGGTTAATATATTGTGTAACGTATTTTTTAAATTATTATTTGCTTTATATAAGTTAATAGCTTCATTATATTCATCAGATAATAAATTAGGCATATTATTAAGTAATTCTAGATATTGTTTTGTACTTCCTTTTATTATCATTTCGGCCATTAATCTATCCGATTTATTAGCTTTCATTGGTTTATTATCATGGAAAGCATTCTTATTTCTATCTTTAAAAAGATTTTTATAAGTTAAATAATATTGTTGTGGTGTTAAACCAGTAATTGTTTCATTGAACTCTTTATTGATATTTTTTAGATTATTATTCATGGTTTTATTGCTCCTAGTTTTTCTAGTGTTTCATTTACAATTTCTAAATCAGTTTCTAAGTTTAATGTATTCTTTTTTTCTTTTTCAATTAAAGCTGTTTTGATAGATTCTACATCAGCTGTTAACTTGTCATATTGTTTATCTTTCAGTATATTATTATATACATTGCAGGAATAGGCCATTGCTTTATATTGGTTGATTTTAAGCTTTTCTTTTTCATGGTCTTTAATTCTTCCATTGCTTATTTTTTTATCTAATATATCAATACTAGATGAAAGTTTATTTAAAATTTCTTCTCTATTGTAAATCATAGTAAGGTATGGGTACTCCTATTTTATTCTTTATTTAAATTGCTTTATTCCAGTTAATACTCTCTTATTCTTACTTGTTTTAGTATGCTTATATGTACTTTAGGAACTATTGTTATTCTTTTTTATTTTTGTGTATTAATCAGATCAGGAGGTACTACATTATAATATCTGTTAAATCTTTTTCAATAGCTTCTATTACATCGGTCATTGTTACGTTATCGTTTACCATTTTTAAAGATCCTCATTTTTTTTAAACGTTAATTTTTTATATTTCTTAGTTACAAATAGTATTATGGAGTGAGTTTATTGAATTCTAAACAATTAATTATAATTTGTATTTGTATATTACTGGGTGCTTGTATAATAGCTGGAGCTACTTATTCAGGTTTAAGTAGTGAACCAAAAGAGAATACCACAATATTGAACAATAATAATACTACAACTAATGATACTATTAATAAATCAGTTCCTGTTGAAAATAATATTCAACAAAAAACAACACACAAAGAACCAACGAAACAACAATCAAATAATAATATTGAAAATCCTGATTTAACAGCACCAGGCCATAGTTATGATCCAGTTAGACTTGAAAGGTTACAAAACAGAGAGGAGCAAGGGTCTGAAAATGAAATGGGATGGAAATGGGATAAATATGATGGGTATGATGGGAGTTTTATAAGTCCTGAAGAATATGATTCAAAATATGGGTGAGTTTTGGTTTTTATGAATTCTAAACATTTAATTATAATTTGCATAACTATAATTGTAGGTGCTTGTATAATATCAGGAGCTACTTATTCGGCTTTAAGTATAAATAATGAACCTGTGATTAATGGTATACGTAATCAAACGAATATTACTAATAATACTACAAATACTTCTGTTGAAAATTCTTCAGTAGATGTACAAAAAAATCCTAACAAACAACAAAAAACACCAACCAAAACAAAAATCATATGATACTTCTAACAAGGATTATCCAAATGATAAATATGATGGATATGATTTAAAAGACATCCCTGATGGAGAATCCGGATTCTAATGATGTTAAAAATGTTTAGGGTTCAGATGTACCATGGGTTAATTAATTAACCATTACTACTACAATGACATCTAATATAAGGAGGTATGCTTTTACCGTTAGTTTGTGGCCTACTAATACTATCTTGTGGTGGAGCTAATCTTTTTAATTTATCAATAATTTTTTTAAACCTCTTATTTGTTGTGTTAATTTATGTTTAAAAAGTAAATAAAAGTATTTAGTTAAAAGAATAAAAAAATAAAACCTAAAAAATAATAAATAATGTTCAAATTTATTAAAAGTAATCCAAAAAATGAAAGTTATATGTTTAAAAAGAATTTAA
>JAHKLT010000067.1 GCA_020854915.1 Methanobacteriaceae archaeon
TTTAATTACACTGAAATTAAATTAATTTTTCTTATATTAAAAAATAAAAATACATTCAACAATAAACCAAATATTAGGTAATATACGAACAAAATAAACAAAATAAATAATTATCCATCAGCAGGATTTTAGACAGTGCCCTATTGTTTTCTTATTTTTGATTTAGATAATTTTAATTAGGGGTTTTTGTTATTATGAGTGGATTTGTGGATTTTTCAAATTTATTTGAAAATTTTAATAAATATATTAATTATAAAGATGTAAATAGTGATAATGCTTTTACATGTAATGGGAAAGTTAGATTAGATAATGCAATCAATTATCTTTTATGTACTAAAAGAAAAACAACTGTTGTAGAGGTTAATCGATTTATTAGAAGAGACTTAGGAGATCTTAGTATTGATATTATAAAAGCAGGTATGGTGATAGAATGCAGTATATAGATCACAGGTGTATATTAACATAAGTGACGATGATATGGATGATATATACTTTAAATACGATGAAATGACTTTATTTAAAGGATTTTACACTATTTCAGTTGATGTATCTATAATAGAAATACCCAATGTTCCACTAACTCGTAAAGAATTCGAAATACCAGATAACAAAGAAATAAAATCCCCTAAATCATCAGCAATAATATACTTGCATGGTTGATACACATAAAGATTATGTATCATCATCTAACTTAACAAATAAATTTTTAAACGAACTAGAGCATGTATTATTCCATTTAAAAGATGCAGAAAATAAAATAAATCTAAAAAAAATAATTAAATGCTATGGTAAAGGATACAACACCACAAAACTAATGTCAAGAACTGTACAACTAGAATCATATTTTATAATAAGAGGAAAATAATAAACATTCAAAAAATAACAAATACAAATATCAATACTAATATAAATCCAACATCAACAGACTAATATCAGAAATAAAAGAAGAAATGCCCTCACTACTCAGCAACGATAAAGAACGAATAAAAAAAGTAGTAAACAACATAACAGAAGTAAAAAATTTAGTATACACAAAAATAAACTCGCCAACAAATCAAAAAAGAGACAAATATAAATATTACCACAAAAATGCAAATCAAACCACAAAAACCCCTTCTAAAAAAATCAAGAAAAAGTTAACTTTATAGAAATGTATCATTTCCAAAAAATTTAATAATAAGATTTTTAAAAATATAATTTATCATATGGTTTAGGTGTAACATTGGAAAAATCTCAATTAATTAATTTTATTGCCAAAGTAATGGAGGAATCAGGTTTTAAAGTATTTAAGAATTTTAAAACTTCAATAAAAGTAATAGATATTTATGCAGTTCTTCCAACGACTATGGGTGATTTTGGGATTGTAATGGAGTGCAATAATTACGATAAAAAAAGGGAAGTTGGAATAGGTATTTTAAAAGAAATGGAAAAAGTGGGTAAAAATTTAAATTCATCTAAAATAGCTATTGTAACTACTTCTAGTTTTTCAATGCAATCAAAAAATTATGCAAATAAAAAAAATATTAAATTAGTTGATAGAGATGATTTATTAGCTTTAGCACGAAAATATTCAAATAAGGAAATAGATTTTATAGATAATGATGTTGAAGATGCGATTTCAGAAGATAATTATTTGGATAATGATTTAGTTAACCATGATGATTCTGAAGATTTAATTAGCTATGATGCTCAGGAGGATAATTTATCTGAAAATCAATATATCGATTATTATTCTAATGAAGCTGATGATGATTATTACATTGAAGAAAGTTATTCTAGCAATAATTTGTTTGGTAAACAAGAAAAAAAATCTAATGGGTTTTTAAGTAATTTATTTTCTAGAAATAGTAAAAATTCTAATAGCAATAATCTAAATTTTAATCATCGTAGTGAAGAACTGTCAATGTATGAAAAATTTAAACCTTATTTTAGTAATATTATCTTTATTATTTTCCTTGTTGTTTTAGTTTC
Organism: Methanobacteriaceae archaeon; assembly: GCA_020854915.1. Classification (GTDB taxonomy): domain Archaea; phylum Methanobacteriota; class Methanobacteria; order Methanobacteriales; family Methanobacteriaceae; genus JAHKLT01. The sequence continues at coordinate 1,972 of JAHKLT010000067.1, forward strand.
ATTTTTATTATCAATTATATTGGGATTTTTAGGGGTTTCACCGGGTATTGTGGGAGTAATAGAATTAATAAGTTCTCTTTTACTTTCTTATGGTTTAATTTCTATATTTAGTAGAAATGGAGTTTCTATTTTAGTTAAAGGATCAATAGTATTTTTTATTTCACTAATCATATTAATTCTTTTAATTATTTTTTTATAAAGCATTAATTTAATTAGAGTTAATTCATTTAAAATAGATTTATTCTAGTATTAATAAGTTAATTGTAAAATAAGAGTGGTTCCGACGAGATTCGAACTCGTGATCCCCTCGTTGTAAGCGAGGTATCATACCCCTAGACCACGGAACCAGTATATAAAAATTTGATTAAGATTATATATAAAGTTTTCTTTTTTACCACTTTTAAAAATATTTTTGATAGCTTAATTTTTATTTTCTTATAAATATTTAAATAAAATAAAAAGAAATATAAATTCGTGATATAATGACATGGGATGAATCTGGTAAAATATGGGTAGATGGTAAATTAGTTGATTGGAAAGATGCAAAAATTCACTCACTATCTCATGTTGTACATTATGGTACTAGTGTTTTTGAAGGTATAAGGGCATATAAAAATAGTAATGGAGTAGGTATTTTCAGATTAAAAGAACATGTTAAAAGATTATTTGATTCTGGAAAAATTTATAACATAGATATTCCTTTTACAATTGAAGACATTAATAAAGGAATTATTGAAACAATTAAAGCTAATAATTTAGAAGCATGTTATATACGTCCTTTTACTTTTAGAGGATATAATGAATTGGGTGTTAACCCTTTAAACTGCCCTATAAATACTATAATAGCTACATGGGAATGGGGTTCGTATTTAGGAGAAGAAGGCATGAAAAATGGTGTTAATGTAGGTGTTTCTTCTTGGAGAAAACCAGCACCAGATACATTTCCAAGCTTAGCTAAATGTGGTGCAAATTATATGAATTCACAGCTTGCTAAAATGGAAGCAATAGAACATGGCTATGATGAAGCTATTATGCTTGATTATGCAGGTTATGTATCTGAAGGAAGTGGTGAAAATATATTTTTAATAGAAGATAATGAGTTAATTACTCCAACATTGTCTTCTTCTATTCTTAAAGGTATTACTAGAGATTCAGTTTTTAAACTAGCTCAAGAATTAGATTTAACTATTAAAGAAGAGGTTATTCAAAGAGAAAGATTATACTTGGCTGATGAAATATTTTTAACAGGAACTGCAGCGGAAATTACACCTATAAAATCTATTGATGGCCGTATTATTGGTAATGGTTCTAGAGGGGATATAACAAAAAGTTTACAAAACTATTTCTTTGATATTTTAAATGGAAAAAAAGATGATTTATTTAACTGGTTAGTATATATTTAAAATAAGGTGTTATAATGGATATTTTACAAGCAATCATCATCGGTATTGTTCAGGGATTAACTGAATTTTTACCTGTAAGTAGCTCTGCTCATTTATTATTTGCTCAGCATTTTTTAAATGTTCCAAGTACTAATTTAGCATTTGATATTTTGGTTCATTTAGCTACACTTGTAGCTGTTGTATCCTTTTTCTATAAAGATGTTATTAAATTATTAAATGCTTGGTGGTTGAGTATTGGTGATATATTACAACATAGATTTAAAGAAGGTTTTAAAAAAGATCCCTATAAAAGATTTGCATGGTTTGTAATTATTGGAACTATACCTATTGGTCTTGTAGGTGTACTTCTTGAAAGTCAGGTTGAAAGTGTTTTTAATGCAGGTTTATATGTCCCAGCTTTCTTTTTATTTGTAACTGGTACTGTATTATATTTATCTCAAAGAATAAATAAAGGAACAATAACTTTTGAAACAATGGGATTTAAAGAAACTATATTTATGGGTCTTGCACAAGCATGTGCAATATTGCCTGGTCTTTCTCGTTCAGGAACAACAATCTCTGCTGGGCTTGTTACAGGTTTAGATAAAGAATTTGCAGCAAAATTCAGTTTTATATTATCAATTCCAGCTATTTTAGGAGCAACACTAGTTAAAGCTAAAGATATTGGAACAGCTATGGATACTAATTTAGCTGTAATGGTAGTTGGATTTATTGCAGCTTTAATATCAGGCTACTTATCTATTAAATGGTTATTACAATTAATTCAAAATAAAAGTTTAGATATATTTGCTTATTATTGTTGGGTTATTGGAATTTTAGTATTTATGGCATCAATTGCAAATATAATTTAAATTATTCACATAAATTTTCTATCTTTTCCCTTAATTTCTCTAAACTAACTCCTCTAACAAGAGCTGTAAACATTGCGCCTCCAGCACCTGCTCCTTCTTTTGCAAAACCATCTAGATATAATTTTAAACCATCATTATTAGATTTTTCAAATTCAGGATTAACAATGTGTATTGTTAAATCTTCATCTATTTGGGAAGCAAGATCAAATAAATCAGCAGTTTTATCTTGTGCAACATAGATAGTAGTAGCTATATTTATTCTTGAAAAATCAAAATCAGGTTTTAAAGCTTTTATAACAGCACATACTGCAATCATTTGTGTTGCACCAGCTAAAATTATTTTTCCATTTCCACCAATAACAAGTCCAGCTATTGCAGGTATTATAGGATCTCCAACTGCACTTATGGCTTGAAAAGGGTCAATATTTCCTTTTTCTAGATTTAAGCCACTATTTTTTAATCCTTCATTAACAACTTTTGTTTTTAAATCATGTGGATTAGTTGGCATACTTCCACTTACTTTTTCTTCAGCAGAATAACCTAAAGCTTTTAAAACACCTAAAGCAGTAGTGGTTCCACCAGCTATACTTTCACCAATAACTAAATAATCATGACGAATATCTAATTCTTTTCCAAGTTCTTTTCCATTTTCAAATATTTCTAAAGGATTTAAAACACTTTTACCAGTTCTAATATCTCTACCATATTCTCCGTAAAAACTCATAGCAGATACATTAGGTTTTATTTTTGATCCTGCATCAACAATAACAAAAGGAATATCTCCAATTTCCATAGAAGCTTTAGTAATCATTGCAGGGGTAGGAGCAGCAGTACCATCTACAACAGTTTGTGCAATATTGTCTGTACATAAAACATTTCCATGAACCATAAGTTCGACATCTGCAGCGGGAGTATATTCAGTTAATTCAGGTGAAGCACCAGCACCACTAATATTTGGTATTTTAGATGTTTCAGTTGTCCCAATAACACATAAAAATACAGGTTCTAAGTCTTTCAAACTATTTAATAGTTTATCTGAGCCGAATGTAGTAATTCCTTTTATCATTTTATAACCTATTAATTAATAATTGTAAAAATAAACATTTAAAGATTTATAATAAAGTAAAAATTGTTAAATTAAATTTCATCAATACTTCTTTGTAAATCTTTTAAACTAACACCTTTTACAAGAGCTGTAAACATTGCGCCTCCAGCACCTGCTCCTTCTTTAGCATATCCATCAGCATAAGTTTTTAAACCAGGATTTTTACAATTTTCAAACTCAGGATCAACTATATTAATAGTTAAATTTTCATCAATTTGTTTTGCAAGGTCAAAAATATCAGAAGTTTTATCTTCAGCAACATAAAGAGTTGTAGCAACATTAACTCTACTAAAATCAAAATTAGGCTCAATAGCTTTTATAACACCACAAACTCCCATCATTTGTGTTGCACCAGCTAGGATAATGGGAACATCACTACCTATAGTTAAACCAGCAACTGCTGGAATCATAGGATCTCCTACTGCAGATATTGCATCAAATGGATCAACATTTTCAAGATCTAAGCCACTATTTTTTAATCCTTCATCAACTACTTTTATTTTTAGTTCATGGGGATTAATTATCATACTTGCACTAACTTTATTTTCAGCTGAATAACCTAAAGCTTTTAAAACACCTAAAGCAGTAGTAGTACCTGCAGCTATACTTTCACCTATAACTATATAGTCATATTTTTTAGATAATTCTTTTCCTAACTTTTTAGCATTTTCGAATATTTCTTTAGGATTTTTAACAGCTTTTCCAGTTCTAATATCCCTACCATAATCGTTACCCACCTTTTCTGTTTCAATTTGGGGAGATATTTTACAACCAGCATCAACTACAATTAAAGGAATATCTCCAGCATTTATTGCAGCTGTAGTAATTAATGCAGGAGTTGGAGCATTAACTTCTCCTTCAGTACTAACTGGAATTTCATCCATACATAAAACCGTTCCAGTTTTCATAAATTCTACGTCTGCAGCTGGTGTATATTCAGTTAATTCAGGTGAAGCTCCAGCACCAGTAATTTCAGGTATTTTTGATGTTTCTGTTGTAGCTATTGTACATAAAAATACAGGTTCTAAATTTTTAATTTTGTTTAGTAAATCTTCAGATCCATAAGTTTTTATTCCTTCAATCATTAATTATCACCATTATTAAGATATGATATTAGTTTATATAATACTTTTTCTCAAATTAATTGGATGATATTAATTTTTACATGAATTTATAACATATTTTTATAATCGTCTTAAAAATTTAATAAATATATCCTTATTTTATATATCTATATTAATATTCATAAAATTTTATTTAAACAAATCTTATATATATTTCTAAAAAACTGTATTCTATTTAATTTATAAATTTTTTTGAAAAACATTTATAGTATAAAAAATCTTAATTGTTTATTGTAGTGAATTATATGGGTAAAATTGTAATATTATTCACTTTATAGCATATTATATTGATTAATATAAGGTATTTTTATTTTTATTAATATGGTGTCTGATTTTTCAATACTTTGTTATATGTGATAATTATTTAATTTCTTTTTGGCCGTGTGAAATGAGTAGTCTGAGTAAAAGTACATTTAAATATGCGTTTTTGTAAATTGAGTGTTTAGTGTATATGTGTATTTTGTCTAATTTTAAGTTTAGTTTGAGGAATGAGAAGTATTTTTCTATTTTCCATCTATTTTGTCTGAAATCTTCCCATTTGAGTAGTAATTCAAATAATCTTTCTCTTAATTTTTCGTAAATTAGTCCAACTTTATTATGTGTGTTAAAATAGTCTAAAAGGTTTATTATTTTATCTTTTAATTTGTTTAAGTTGGGCTTTATTTTTGGAAATATTAATGGGATTATTTTGTATTTGTTTATTCCGTTTAAGTAATTATTTGCATTGTAATATCCTTTATCACATAATATATTTTTTTGTCTTTTTTTTAATATTCTTCTTTTTTTTTAAGTTCATTTGATATTTCCGAATATTTTGCTATTGTGTGGTGATTTTTGATGTATTAGTACTGTTAATGGTTTTCTTGTATCATAATTTAGTGCAGATGTTAGTTGAAATCTTGTATAATGTCTTTTTGATGAAGAAAATGCTTTTTTATAGTTTTTAACTAGTAATTCTTGAGTGTTAAAATATTTTCCATTAAATTTTAAATCAATCATTAAAGTTGTGGAATCAATAATAGTGCTGTTTCAATCATGTTTTTTCTTAAATTGTAGTTTATTAATAAGTTTTTAAAGTTAATTCTAAATATTTTTCTTCACCATCACGAGAATAAAGTTTTCTTTTAACTGTTTTAGAATTAATATGTCATCAATATTTAAAAATTTTTTAAGTTCATCATTATTATTTTACTTGATTATAAAGTTCTTTAACTTCCATATTAAAATAACAAGATAATAAAATTAATTTTAATAATGGATTGATACTTGGAAAATCTTTTTTAACTTATTTTCGAGCTAATTTTTGTTGAAAAGTTCTAGAATCGATAAGTTTAATTACTTTGCCATACAATTTCCATGTAGGGTTTCTTTTATCAGGAATTATTGGAACATTCATTGTAATCACAAATAAATGTTTATTTTGATCTTATATAAGATTTTCTATTTAAGAGACTCTTTATTTTAAAATTAGTAATATATTAAATTGTACTTTTAAAAAATATGATTATACAAATAGATATAGATAAAATAAGAATAAAAATGTCTGGAAATTACTTAGTATAAATCAGACACCATGATAAAAAATTTTAAAATTAATATTAAATATAATAATATTAAAAGATTTTTTTTTGTTGATAATGTGATAGTTTTAGGAATTGAAGGAACTGCAGAGAAAACTGGTATTGGTATTGTTGATTCAGATGGTAATATATTATCTATGGTTGGTGAACAGTTATTTCCAGAAGAAGGAGGAATCCATCCAAGAATAGCTGCAGAACATCATTCAAAATGGATTCCTAAACTAATTCCTGAAGCAATTAAAAAAGCTAATATTGATTATAAGGATATTGATTTGATTTCATTTTCTCAAGGACCTGGATTAGGACCTGCCTTAAGATCTGTAGCTACTTCTGCTAGAGCATTATCTTTATCTTTAAAAAAGCCTATTATTGGTGTTAATCATTGTATTGCTCATATTGAAATTGGGAAACTCGTTACTGATGCAATAAATCCTGTTTCACTTTATGTTAGTGGAGGAAATAGTCAAGTCATATCTTTTGAAAGTGGTAGGTATAGAATTTTTGGAGAAACTTTAGATATAGCTGTTGGGAATTGTTTAGATCAATTTGGAAGAGAAACTAGTTTAGGCCATCCAGGCGGTCCTGTAATAGAAAAATTAGCTAAAAATGGTTTTTATGTAGATCTTCCATATGTTGTTAAGGGTATGGATTTTTCTTTTTCTGGTCTTTTATCTCAAGCTTTAAGATTATATAAAAAAGGAATAGCTATTGAAGATATTGCTTTTTCACTACAAGAGAATGCTTTTTCTATGTTGGTAGAAGTTACAGAACGTGCTTTATCTCATACTCAAAAGGATGAAGTGATGTTATGTGGTGGAGTTTCTGCAAATAAAAGACTTAGGGAAATGCTTTCTATTATGGCAAAGGAACATGGTGCTAAATTTCATCTTCCTGAAATGAAATATTGTGGAGATAATGGTGCTATGATAGCTTGGCTTGGTTTATTGATGTATAATCATTCTGGTCCATTAGATATTAATCAAACTAATATTATTCAAAAGTTTAGAACTGATGAGGTTGATGTTTCTTGGATTAAAGATAATAAAAAGAAATTAATTTTACCTGATAATTTAATAGCAAAAGGTGCTGAGTCTAATATTGAAAAAAGCTCTTATTTTGGTATTGATGCTATTTCAAAAATTAGAATTCCTAAAGCTTATAGGATTAAGGAAATTGATGATAAAATCATTAAATCAAGAACTAAATCTGAAGCTAAACTTTTATCTGATATTAAAATAGCTGGGGTTTTATCACCTATTTTATATGATATTGATTTAAAAAATAAGTCTATTTTAATGGAAAAGATAGAAGGTGAATTAATTAAGGATATTTTAGATAAAGATAATTCTAAAGAATTAGCATTAAAAATTGGTGAAAACATTGCTAAAATCCATAGTATAAATATTGTTCATGGAGATATTACTACTTCAAATATGTTTTTAAATCACAAAAACAACTTAGTTTTTATTGATTTAGGTCTTGGAAAATACTCTGATTTACTTGAAGATAAGGTTTCAGATTTATTGGTTATTAAAAATTCTTTAAAAGCTATTGATTATGAAATAGCTACTTATGTTTTTGATAATATTCTTGATTCTTATGTATTAAATTCTAATTTCACTAAAAATCAAATTCTTAATAAATTAAGTGATATTGAGTCTAGAGCTCGATATACTCATTGAGGTATTTTTATGGTAACATTTATTACTGGTAATAAACACAAAGTTATAGAAGCAGAAGATATTTTTAAAAATTTCGATATTAATTTAGATCATATTAATTTAGGCTACCCAGAAATTCAAGGAACTCTTGAAGAGGTAGCTCTTTATGGTGCAAAATATGCTAGTCGTAAATTAAATAAATCTGTGATTGTTGAAGATGCTGGTTTATTTATTAATTCTTTAAAAGGATTTCCTGGAGTATATTCATCTTATGTTCAGGAAACTATTAGTAATCAAGGTATTTTAAAGTTAATGAATAATGTCTCTGACCGTAATGCCGAGTTCAGGTCAGTTATTGGGTTTTGTACCCCCAATTCTGAGCCCAAGACTTTTTTAGGTAAGGTTAAAGGAGAAATAGCTTTTGAAGAAAAAGGTAAATTAGGTTTTGCTTTTGATCCTTTATTTTATGTAAAGGAATTTGATAAAACTTTTGGTGAATTATCTACAAAAGAGAAAAATCAGTTTTCACATAGAAGAAATTCTTTAGAACAATTTATTAATTGGTATTCTACTGAGTATTAATTTAAGTTTATAAAAATTTTATTGAGGTAATTATTATGACAAGACCAGAATGGGTAACATATTCTAATGAAGAAATTGAAGAGTTTATATTAAAATTTACAAAAGAAGGAAAAAGTACTAGTGAAATTGGTATTATTTTAAGGGATCAGTATGGTATTCCTAGTGTAAAAGAAGTTACTGGTGAAAAAATCACTGCTGTTTTAAAAAGAAACAATCAAGCACAAGAATATCCAGAAGATATCATGAATTTAATTAAGAGAGCTGTTAATATAAGAGATCATTTAAAAGAGAATCCTAAAGATTTACACTCTAAAAGAGGGTTAACTATCATCGAATCTAGAATTAGAAGATTAGGCGCTTATTATGTAAATGAAGGTGCATTACCTGAAGGATGGAGATATGACCCACAAGAAGCAGCACTCCTTGTTAAATAGAGCTGATGAAGCTTGTGATGTTATCCAAAAACATATTAAAAATGATGAAACTATAAGGATAATATCTCATAATGATGCAGATGGTATATCTGCTGCAGCTGTTTTAGCTAATGCTTTAAAAGAAGAAAACACTCAATTTCATACTACAATTATACCTAGGTTGAGACCAGATATTATAGATGAGCTTAAAACAGAGAGATATGAATTGTTTATATTTTTAGATATGGGTAGTGCATATTTAAAAGAGCTGGATTCTTTTAAAAGTGATGTGATTATAGCTGATCATCATCAAATATCCGATTATAATCCTGGGAAGCATTTAACTCATGTTAATCCTCATCTTTTTGGTATCGATGGAAGTAAAGATTTATGTGGTGCAGGTTCTAGCTATTTATCAATTAGAAATATGGGAAAAGAACATTTAGCTTATTTCGCATTGATTGGTGCTTTTGGAGATATGCAAGGCCAAAATGGTTTTACAGGTATTAATAAATTTATTTTAGACGATGGATTAAATGCTGGAAATGTAGAAATTCATGAAGGTTTAAAATTGGTTTCAAAAAGTTCAGAACCATTATTTAAATCATTAGCATATACTTTTTCTCCTGCATTACCTGGATTAACAGGTGACTTTGAGGAATCTATGGGATTTTTAGAAAAAATGGGATTATCTTATGGTATTAAATTCACTGATTTAGAAGGTGAAGAAAGAGATATTTTAAAAGATGAGCTTATTAAAATTAATCCTAATATTTTTGGAGATATTTATTCTGTTCCTAAAGAAAATAAATTTTTAACAGATTTAGAAGAATATTCTTATATTCTTGATGCATGTGGTAAAAATAAGAAGTTTGGGCTTGGTTTAAGTATAAGTCTTGGTGAGAGAGAAAAAGCATTAAATGTGGCTTTGGATCTACAACGTAAATATCGTGATCAACTTGTTAAAGGTTTAGAGTGGATAAAAAAAGAGGGTGCTGTTAATTTAGATTATATCCAATATCTTTATAGTGAGGATAAAGTTTTAAAATCAGTTATGGGAACTATTGCAAGTATTGGAATTTCTACATCTATTTTAGATGTAAATAAACCTGTAATTGGTATATCTAGATTGGTTAATGATATTAAAATTTCTGGTAGAACCACTAGAGAATTAGTTGATAAAGGTGTAAATCTTGGAAAAGCATTTGATGATGCATCAAAAAACTTTTCAGGTCAAGGTGGGGGACATGATATAGCTGCAGGGGCTATGGTTCCTTATGAAAGTATGGATAACTTTTTAAATATTGTTAATGATATTATTGAACACCAATTAAATAATTGAGGTATAAATTATGTATTTAACTCAAGAAGAAGAGGATATGTCTAATGGTGAATATGGGGAAACTATTAGAAAAAGTATGGATATTTTAATAGCTCTTGGAGAAATTTATGAAGCATCTAGTTTAGTGGATATTAGTTCTGCTCAGGTTTCTGGAGTTTCATATAAAACTATTGGGGATGCAGGATTAGAATATTTAGAAGATTTAGCTAGTGATAAATTTGAGTGTTCAAATGTTAATTCTACATTAAATCCTGCAGGGACTGATTTAGATAATTGGGAAACATTTGGTTTTCCTCATGATTTTAGTATTAAACAAAATAAAATAGTTGATGCATATGGAAAACTTGGAATAAATACTACCTGTACTTGTACACCTTATTTAATAGGTAATGTTCCAAAATTTAAAGATCATGTTGCTTGGTCAGAGTCTTCTGCAGTTTGCTATGTAAATTCTGTTATTGGTGCGAGAACTAACCGTGAAGGAGGGCCTAGTGCTCTTGCTGCAGCTATTATTGGGAAAACACCAATGTATGGTTATCATTTATATGAAAATAGAATAGCTACTTTATCCTTTGAAGTAAATACTAATTTAAAACCTATTGATTATGGTTCTTTAGGTTATATTGTCGGTAAACAAATTGGATCAGGTATTCCCTATTTTAAACTTAAAAATAATCCTTCTAATAATGACTTAAAAACTTTAAGTGCTGCTCTTGCATCTTCTGGTGCTGTTGCATTGTATCATATTGAAGATATTACTCCAGAATATGAAAATTGTGAAATTGAAGATAAAATTACAATTAGTGAAAATGATATTATTGAAACTAAAGAAAATTTATCTACAACTGATAAAGACCCCGATTTGGTTTGTTTAGGTTGTCCTCATGCTTCATTAGAAGAAATTAAAGAAATTGCTTATTTTGTTAATGGTAAAACTATTAAAAATGAATTATGGGTTTGTACTTCTATTAATATTAAAGCTGCATCAGATAGAATGGGTTATACAAAAATGATTGAAAAGGCAGGTGGACATATACTATGTGATACTTGTATGGTAGTAGCTCCAATTGAAGACATGGGATATGAAAGAATCGGTGTAAATTCTGCAAAAGCTGCTAACTATGTACCATCTATGTGTGGCCTAGATGTAATTTACAATGATCTAACTGAACTTGTAAAATTTGTTTAGTTTTTTATGGTATGGTGTTTTAGATGAAATGTATAGTAATAGGTGCAGGAAATGCTGGACGTCCTGTTGCAAGATTATTAAATTATCAAAATCATGATGTTACAGTTACAGATTCTAAAAAATTTACAGACTTTAATGAAGATGCACAATATTTTTTAAAATTAATGGAAAATGAAAATATTAATATTAATTTTGAAAATAATAATTTTGACATCAATGATTACGATTTAATTTATTTTCCACCGTCTTTACCTAAAAATTCTTCACTTTATAAAAAAATATCTAGTTCTAATATAAAAATTTTAAAAAATGAAGAATTAAGTGATATTGTAAACAGTCTTATTAATGTTGATATTATTGGTATTACTGGAACAATGGGTAAAACAACTACAACTTTTTTAACTGAAAGTATTTTTAAAAAAGCAGGTTTTAAAACTTGGACTTGTTCTTCTTTAGTTTATAACCTATTAAGTGAAGCTATTATTAATGATATAATTGAAGGTAAATCTAAAAATTGTGATGTAGCTATTTTTGAATTACCTCATGGAACTTTAGGTTTATTATCAACATTAAATATTAAAATAGGCCTTCTAACAAATCTTAATGGAGACCATTTAGATGAATTTGAAGGTTCTATAGAAAAATATATTGAAAGAAAACTTATTTTAGAGAAAAATTCTGAAAATTTTATATCCAATAATAAATGTAGGGATATTCTATCTCCTATTAGGAAAAATACATATTATTATTCTATGATAGAAGATTTAAATGGATTTAATGTTAATTTTATTGGAGAAAGTTTTAAAGATTCTTTATCTGTAAAATATGATTTTGATGATTTAAAAGGAAATTTTAAAACAGATTTTTACATGATGAGTTATTTTTTTGAAAATGCTCTTGCAGCTAGTTCAATAGCTTTAAAATATGGAATATCACAGGAAAATATTGTCAATGCACTTTCTAACTTTAAAGGATTACCTGTACATATGGAGTATCTTGGGGATTATAATGGAAGGAAAGTTATTCTTGATGCAGCATTTTTAGAAGAAGGGATGAAAAAAACATTAGAATACTTTTCAAATGATAATTTAATTTTATTTTTAGATCATTTTGATACATCTACTAAGAGAGATAAAAAAGATGTTGGAAAACTATGTGGGGAATATGCAAGTGTTATAATAGCTAGTGCTTATAATGAATTTAAAAAAGAAGTTGAAATTAATTCTGCTTATGAAATATTAGATGGAGTTCAAAACCCTAATGTGGAAAAAATTGCTTGTGATACAATTGAAGAGGCTGCAGAACTTACTTTTAAATACTCTAAAAAAGGAGATGTTATTTTACATATTGGCCCTTCTATTGCAGCTTCACGTGAAATAGTTACTAAAAAGATTAAAGAAGGTATTGAAAGTGGAAGTAAAAAATATCAATAAAAATGATTTTACGCCTAAGACAACATTTGGTGTTTTAGGAATTTGTGGGATTGTTGGAAATTTAGTAGCTAGAGTCTTAAAAGATAAAGGATATAATGTTATTGGCTCAGATTTATCAAAAAAACATGATTGTAAATTTTTAAATTCATTAGATAGTTATGATATAAAAATATATTATGAATCACATCCTGAAGAATTTTTTAATAATTCTGATTATATTTTTTACCCACCTGGAATTTCAAAATCTTTAGATATATTTAAAACGATTAAAGAAAAAAATATTCCAATTTTAGAGATTGATGATATTTTCCAACTGTTTAAACCAGAAAAACCAGTGTTAGGAATCACTGGTACTAATGGAAAAACAACTACAACAATGCTTCTTAAATTTATTGCATATGAGAATGGATTAAATCCTTCAGAACATAATTTACTAGATATGCAAGGTAATTCTGATTATATTCCTGCATTACAAAGTCTTTTAAAAGGGGATGTAGCTATTATAGAAGTTGGTACTTTTGGAAATAAAGGGGGTATTGATTTAACTACTAAATTATCAAAGATGGATTGTGGAATCATTACAAACATTACCCCTGATCATTTAGAACTTGGAAAAGACTTCATAAATTATGCAGATATTAAAGGAGAGATGATTCAAAATTTAAATGGAAAAAAATTAATTGTAAATTCTAATGATCCAACAATTATGGGATTAATAAAAAAAAATAATTTTAATGGAGATTTAATAACTTTTGCAGTTGATACAGTTGTATCTAAAAAATCAAAAAAACAATGTGTTTGTGGAAATGATATGAATATTAATGAAATTATTTCTGGTTCTGGTTATTATGAATGTGTTTGTGGTCTAAAAAACATTAAAACAAATTACACTGCATATGATATAGATTTAAAAAATAATTCTTTTTTATTAAATACTCCTGAAGGATACTTTGAAGTTAAAATGCTTCTTGAAGGAATGCATAATGTTTTTAATATTACAGGAGCTATTGTTGCTAGTAGAGAATTTTTAAAACTTTCTTATGATGATATTCTTAAATCTATTTCTGAATTTAATTCTGTTCCTGGTAGAATGGAAATTATGGGTGTTATTAATGATAAAAAAGTTATTGTTGATTATGCTCATAATCCTGGAGGTGTTGAAACAGTTTTAAAAGAATTTAAAAATATTTATGGGGATTTTACCTTAATTTTAACAGTTTCATCAGAATCAGGTTTTAAAGGTGATGAAAAAATATTTGATATTGCTTTAAGATTTGCAAAATATATTATTCCAGTATCTAAATCTTCACAAAAGGTAGCTATTTCTAAAATAAAAGAAAATCAAGATTTAAAAGAAAAAATAATATTAGAGGATATGGAATCTGACTTTGAAAAAGAAGGAACACTTGGTGCAAGAAAAGAAGACGTAGTGAATGGATTTAAAAAATCATTAGAAACTGATACTTCAACAATAATAGCTATTGGGGAAGCAGCAGTTAAATTTAAATCACTTTTTAATATTTAAATTACTGATTCATTAATTTCTTCTTCATCTACAATTTCAGGTTCGTCATGTGAAAGTAATTTTCCACCAAAGTATTCAATTAAAATAGCACCTACTGGTGCAGTAACTACAATAGCTATACCTGTTATAGCAAGTATTACTTCTCCAGAAGCTACACCTGCTGCAAGTGGTAAACCACCAATTGTAGCCTGAGCATTAGCTTTAGGTATATAAGATATCATACAAAATATTTTTTCTTTATTACTTAAATCTGTTTTAATAAGAGAAATATAAACACCAACAGCTCTTGCACATAAACCTAATGCAATTATTATCATCCCGGGGATGAAGATTTCAGGAATCAAATTTAATCTAACTTGTGCACCTAAAAGAACAAAAACAATTATTTCTGCAAAGAACCATATATGTGAAAATTTATCAGATAACTCTTTACCTATTTTTGGTAATTTATCAACAATTAAGAAACCAACAACCATAACTCCAACTAAACCAGCTATAGGGATGAAATTTTCAAAAATATCTTCTAATGAATTTAAAACTATGCCTACACCAAGTACAATAAGTAATTTTTCTATACTTGTAAAATTCCACCTTCTAAAAATAAATAATACGCTTATACCAAATATGATACCCATTATTATTCCAGTTATAATTGAAATAGGAATCCCAATAATATCTCCCGCTAAATTAAGATTTCCACCTGTGTACATTCCTAAAAATGCTGAAAAAATAGTAATAGCTACTACATCGTCTGCAGCAGACCCTACAAGAAGTAAAGAAGGTATTCCTTTTTTAGTTCCATAACCTTTTCTAATAAAATTTAGCATCCTAGGTACAAGAACTGCAGGAGCAACAGAAGCTAAAATAAAACCAAGCATTCCTGATTCAATAAATCCAATTCCTAAAATAAAATGAGCTACAACCATAACAAATAATCCTTCCATAACTGAAGGTATAGAACTCATTTCTACTGCAGTTATACCAATTTTACGCATAGAGTCTCTATTTATTCCTAAACCTGCTCTTATAAGTAGTATAATAATTGCTAATGTGGAAATTTCCTGACTTAATCCAAGAAACGCACCATCTATAATATTAAAACAAAATGGTCCAAGTAGAATACCTACTATTAAATATCCTAAAAATGTAGGAATTTTAAGTTTATCTAATACTTTAATAGCTAATACTCCGAGTATTATAATTATACCTAAACTAATTATTATATTTCCCAATTTACCACTTCTATTATTTTATAACACAATTTAAAGTAAATAAATTATTTTAATTAAGAAATTTATTATATAAGTTATAGTTTTACTTTAAACATATATACATTAATATGGATTACTATTTAAACTTATTCAATTTAAAATTTAAATATATTATAGTGTGTTACCAAACTTTTTCATATAATGCATGTTTTATTTATATATAGATATTAAATTAATTAAAAAATATTAGGTAATCAACTATAATTTAAATTAAAACTATTAATTCTTGATTTAATTATCTTTTTCTAAGCCAGCAGCTTTTCTTAGTTTTTTACCTACTTTTTCGATTTCTTTAGAATCTTCTGCAGATCTCATTTCTTTAAGGTTAGCTCCATCAGTTTGATTTTCTTCAGCCCATTGTTTTTTGAATGTTCCATCCTGAATTTCTTTTAAAACTTTTTTCATACCTTTTTTTGTTTCATCAGTAATAATAGTTTCTCTTCTAGTTAAACCACCATATTCTGCTGTATTACTAACATCTTTCCACATTCCAGCAAACCCTTTTTCATAAATTAAATCTACGATAAGTTTTACTTCATGACATGTTTCAAAGTAAGCTATTTCTGGTTGATAACCTGCTTCAACTAAAGTTTCAAATCCTGAATTTATAAGCTCAGTAATTCCTCCACATAAAACAGCTTGTTCTCCAAACAAATCAGTTTCTGTTTCTTCTTTAAAACTTGTTTCAAGAACTCCTGCTTTAGTTAAACCTGTAGCTTTTGCCATTCCAAGAGCTAGTTGTAATGCGTCACCAGTTGCGTCTTGTTCAATGGCTACAAGGCCTGGAATTCCAAATCCTTCTTTGTATGTTCTTCTAACCATGGAACCTGGCCCTTTTGGTGCAAACATGATTATGTTGACATCATTTCCCGGTTTTATTAGTTTAAAATGAATATTATATCCGTGTGAAAAGGATAATGTATTTCCACTTTCAATATAAGGTTTAATTTGTTCATTGTATACTTTTTCTTGAATTTCATCAGGTAATAAAATATGAATTATATCTGCTTCTTTAGATGCATCTTCAATAGTTTTTACATTCATTCCATCTTCATTAGCTAATTTCCATGAAGAACCATCTTTTCGTGCACCAATAATAATATTTAATCCACTATCAGCCATATTTCTAGATTGTGCTCTACCTTGACTCCCATAACCAATAACAGCTATTGTTTTATTTTCAATAGCTTTATTATCAACATCTTCATCATAATACATTTTCATTTTATCTCTCCATACAAGATTTATTCATTAAAATGTAATAAATCATATATTTACAATTATCATTTTTGTAATTAATAAAACTTTGTTAATGTTCTCTTTTGTTTTAAATATATCATTTGAAAGTTTTTTTGAAAAATTATAAATAAAAATTTTAAATCCATTATTAAAAAACTTCTTTTTACTTTAAGATAATTATTTAATCTATTCATAAAAATATTATTTATATTAATGTTCAAAGAATAAAATTAAAAGTACAATAAAAATATTTAGTTTTATGTGATAATTTTTAATGTTATTTATATTGAATTAAGCAAAAACATTATATTATATGATAAACATAATTTTTTGTAAGATTATTTTAATAGCTACTATTAATATTATATAGTTATTTTTCTATTTTTCCTTTATTTGTAGTGCTTTTTTTAAAATAAACATTTAAATTTAATTTTTTACTAATTAATCACAAGGTGTATAATGAATAATAATAATGAAAATTCTAATATTAATATTATTACTGGAGATCCAAAAAAAGCAATTAAAAAGTTAGCATGGCCTATAATGGTTTCTATGTTTCTTTTAACTGCTTATAATTTAGCAGACAGTATTTGGGTAGCGGGACTTGGGCCTAATGCACTTGCTGCTTTAGGTTTCATTACTCCTTTATTTATGGTTGTTGTTGGTCTTGGAAGTGGTTTAGGTGCAGGTGCTAATTCATTAATTGCACGTTCAATTGGTTCTAAAAAGAAACACATTGCTGATAATACAGGAGTTCATGCAATTATATTTACTCTTATCATTTCAATACTTGCACCTATAATTTTACTTCCTTTTTTAAAGGATATTTTACTATTAATGGGTGCAGGAGATGCAACACAAGCAGGATTAGATTATGGATATATTGTATTTGGGTTTTTAATTGTAATTTTATTCTCCTCTGTTGCATCAGCTATTCTAAGATCGGAAGGGGATGTTAAAAGAGCTATGTATGCTATGGCAATAACCGCTGTTTTAAATATTATAATTGATCCAATTTTTATATATACTTTTAATATGGGGATGGCTGGTGCAGCAATAGCTACAGTATTATCAGCAGCAATATCTTGTATTGTTATGGTTTATTGGATATGGATTAAAAAAGATACTTATCTATCTTTAGGTTTAAGTTCTTTTAAATATGATACTTTTATTGTTAAAAATATCTTAAAAGTAGCTATTCCTTCTACTGCTGAAAATTTTGTTTTATCTATTCTTGGATTAATAATGAATGGAATGTTAGTAATTGCTGGAGGTACTGTTGCTGTTGCAGTTTATACTGCTGGTATGAGAATCTTACAACTATTTATGATACCATTAATCGGTTTAGGAACAGCTATTTTAACTGTTGTAGGAGCTGCTTATGGTTCTCATAACTATGAAAAATTAGAATTAGGATTTAATTACACTATAAAATTAGGATTTATTATTTCTGGAATTTTATCTATTATTATGTTTGTATTTGCTCCACAAATAGCTTTAGTATTTACATATACTTCTTCAAGTGCAAATTTAACTCCTCAAATAACAGAGGTGTTAAGATTCTTATGTTTCTTTTTACTTGTTTTACCAATGGGTATAGTTTCATCCATGGCTTTTCAAGGTGTTGGAAAAGGTTTTACTTCACTTGTAATAACAATATTCAGATCTTTAGTATTTGAAGCAATATTTGCATATATATTTGGTATAGTGTTAGGATGGGGTGTTGTTGGAATGTACTTAGGTGTTGTTGTTGGATGTGCATTCGGTGCAGTAATTGGACTTATATGGGCTAAATTATTTATTAGATCCTATAAAAAAGACATGATTATTAAATTTGGAAATAAAAATTAATTAAAATCTTTTTTTATTTATATATTATTTTTTTTATATTATGAGTCTTGGCCAAATATGTATATTATTTTTTGAAAGTTGCAGTAGAAGGCTGCATTTGGGATTTAGAATTTTGTCTAATCTTTGAAAATAATGGTCAATGAAACTGGCCATAAATCATTGAAAATTATATGGGTAAA
>JAHKLT010000005.1 GCA_020854915.1 Methanobacteriaceae archaeon
AAATCCATTCGTATTCCAATTTTTTAACCATTTAAAACCAGTAGGATTAGTAATACCTAACTTTTCACAAGTTTTAGAAACAGTATATCCATGATAAATATCATTAATAAAATATAACTTATTTAAAACCTTAATATCTTGCTCTAAACTTTTAATTTTAGTTTGAATCTCTTCTACAGTAGCATGATCCTTATTTAAAAAAGCTTTGCGACTCATAATAAAATATTTGTAAAAAATAATATATAAATATTCCCATGTCGTTAACTATAGTCTTTTTTATGTATTTATTATCTTTTTGATAATTATAACTCTAACATGAATTTTTAGTTATTAGTATAATAAATTATCTTAAACAACCAATTGGCAATATTTTAACACCATCTTTTCGAGTATATGCAAATTCTCCACTGGTTATAATAGCTAAAAAGTTTGGTTCTTTTATATTCACTTTATTTTCATTTATTTCTTTTTTAATAGCTTTATCTAATTTTAATAAATTTTTTGCAGCTTTTTCAATTTCACTACTACCTAGTTTAAATTCTATAAAAGCATAATCTCCATTTTTTAATTGTAGAATACAATCTACTTCAAGTCCATTTCTATCTCTATAATAAGATATTTCTCCATTTACTGCACTTGAATAAACATTTAAATCTCTAATACATAAATTTTCAAATATAAAACCAAATGTATTTAAATCATATATTAACATTTCAGGACTTAAATCTAATAAAGCTACTGCAATTGAAGGATCTATAAATTCTTTCTTTTCACTTAATCGAATAGATGTAGAAGATCTTATATTAGGATTCCATCCTTTAATATTATCTATAACAAATAATCTTGTTAATGCATCAATATATGAATAATATGTTGGTTCACTTATATTTGAAAAATTAGATTTTACATCTTTTAGTATTGTTTTATTAGATGCAAGTGTTGATATATTTCTTGCATAAGATTGTAAAATTATTCTAACTCTTTTAGGATCACGTTTAATACCATCTACTTTAGATACATCACTTTCACAAATATTACTTAAATAATTAGATGCGACAAATAATTGTGCTTTTTTAGTTTTTTTATTTAAGCTTTCTGGCCATCCTCCACGACAACTTGCAAAAATCAAATCTTCTATAGATAATTCAGATTTAATACCATCAATATTCATATCTGGTGAGTCAAATAAGTCCATAATACTTATTTTACCATTTGATTCCTTACTTTCAAATAAACTCATAGGCCTCATAATTAATCTATTAAACCTTCCTGTACCAGAATGCATTATTTCATCTTCATTTATTGAAGTTGAACCTGTAAGAATGTATAATCCATCTTCATTTAAATTATCAACACTTGTTCGAACAGCATCCCATAATACTGGAGCCATTTGCCATTCATCAATTAAACGTGGTTTTTCTCCTTCTAAAAGCAAAGATGGTTTAATTTCAGCTAATTCTAAATATGATTTTCTATTATCTGGATCTTGTAATTTTAATACACTTTTTGCATGTTTTTCAGCTGTTGTTGTTTTACCTGACCACTTAGGCCCTACAATAACAACTGCCCCGATCATTTCTAAACGTTCTTTTAATATATCATCAAGTATACGTTTTAAATATTTTTTTTCCATAATAATTACCATGCCTATTTAAGTATTTTGTAGTTTTTTATTTAAGTATTTTGTGATTATATTATATAAATCATCAAAACTTTAATTATAGGGTTCTAGGTTTTTATGAAAAAAAGAAGAATGTCTGATGGTTGTTTGATGTGTTTTAAGATAGAATTGTGTTGATTTTCTAAAAATACAAATGAATTTCGTCTTAAAATTCATATATATTTAGTAAAACGAATACACATTAATTTAAAGTATTTTCCATAAAGTTGATTTTCACCTGATTTTGAGGTATGTGAATTTTCTTTATTATTAAAATCAGAGCTTTAAATTTTAGAATTTGTACTCAAAAGGACAATACAATTTGTACTTTTATAGGATAAATACTCAATGGACTCTAAACATGTGAAATGAGATATTAAATACCTTCGATTTTTCCCAAAAATCTAGGACCCTATTTAATTAATTTTGAGAAAATCCCAAGTATCTTAATGATGAAAAGCAAAGATAAATGAATTATAAAAAACCAATTATATTATTAACATTAATTATTATGCTATTAAGTTTAAGTACTGCATCAGCTTTTTTAGGTTTTGGTGAAGATTCAGGAAAACGCTTTAAAAGGTTCAGGTGGATATAAAATAGGTGAAGATTTACCTACAGGAGAATATTATGTTGTAGGTACAAGTTCTAATTTTTAGAAAGTATTATTTATAATTTAAATAGTGCTGGAAATGTTTATATTACTGTTGAAGAAGGAGAATATCTTAAAGTTACTGGTGGAGATATTTATAATATTTCTGATGCACCTAAACAAGAAGCAAAAGATAGTTTTTATCCAGAAGGTATGTATAAAGTAGGTGAAGATATTGAACCTGGCGAGTACACCTTAGAAGCTGAAGATGTGGGTTATGTTGAAGTATCTAGTAATAGTAGGCATCAAATTGATGGAATTATAACTAATGATAATTTTGAAACTAATAAAATAATTACTGTTGAAGAAGGACAATATTTATCATTAATAAATTCTTTTAATCCATTCTATTTTATCAAAATTACTATCAAAAGATACTATTCTATTAATATCAAATTTTTTCATTGATTGGAGTATTGTACAGTCATTATAATTGATAGCTGAATCATAATTTAAATAAGTATCAATTGTTTTTTCATATTCCTTTTCACTTAAATAATGAATATCATAAGTTTCATTAATCATTGAAAAAAGTTCTTTTGTGAGTTTTCCACCAGAGTTTATATAGGAGTTTAAAGTTTCACTTAAAACAGTATTATTTATTAATTTTTTTTCACTTATTTTATTTGCAAGAACTGATGCTCTGGAATTATTTTTATCATTATCTATAAGTAAAGCTATTAAATAGCTACTATCAATAAATAACATTTAAAATTCTCCTGCTGCTGATTTTCTTTTTAAATCAACAGAATCTGTTTTATGGGGAGCATTTATAGAAAATTTAGTTAAATCTTTTAATTGATTTTCTTTAATTATTTTTATTTTAATTTCATTATCATCAGTTAATTCCCATTCTAAAGAATCATTTATACTTAAATTTAATTTTTTTCGTATTTTTGATGGAATTACTGTTTGAAAACCATTAAATAATGATGTTTTAATCATTTTATTAAACCTCAGATTTATTTAGATATATTATGTTTTATATTATATATACGATTATCTGTTAAAGTTTTAAATATGATATTAACATATGTTCATTATTAAATTCGTATTATTGAAATTAAAAGAATAAAAGAAGATAGCTATTTAATAGAAAGTGTTTATAAGGTTTTAGGATATTTAAAAGACTATGAATAAATTTTATCTTAGACCCGAAAGAATACTATGTCTGAATCTTAATGAAATATTTCAGTCATAGATGAATTTCAGTATTATGGTTTGAATCAAAAGTTTTAAATAGTTTAAAATAAATATAAGTACCTATGGGTCATGATTTAGATAAGAATCAACATTCAGTATATAAGTTGACATATCATTTGGTGCTTGTGTATTAAATACAGAAGACAAGTATATAACTCCTGAAATATTCAATAGACTAATTGATAATATTTAATATAGAATGCTTCTAACTTATGACATAGTTTTTAGAAGAATCTAAATTTTGAATCAGGCCATATACATTTGTTATTTAAAACTATAACCTCAAATACAAACTATTAAAATTCATAAATGCTTACAAATCAGCTAGTAGTCGTTTAATAAAAAAAAGTAGTATCCTGAGATTAGGAAGAAACTTTGGAAAGAATCCTTTTTGGAAAATTGGATATTTCATATCTTATTACTGGTGGAGCAAACTTAGAAAACTGTGATAAAATACATACAAAAAAGACTATGAAAACAGTAGTGAAATCCTATAAAATTAGGATATATCCAAATAAATCCTTGCAGGATAAATTATACGAGAATTTTGGATACAACAGATTTGTATTCAACCAATTACTTAACTATAATCGGTTAATTTTTAGTTTAGTTGTTAAATAATCCAAAAATCAATCCTCATAACTATAAAACTCAAACTTAATCGTTCGACACTTAATAATATGGTTAAATGTACTTAAATCAGACTATTCTTATCCTAAAAAATAGTGAAAGCACTAG
>JAHKLT010000043.1 GCA_020854915.1 Methanobacteriaceae archaeon
ACACGCATATACGAAGCGTTCTGTTTATAAACATGTATATCTGAATGTACTTTTAATAGGCATCATGATTAGCAAAGGTTATAAGAAAATTGAAGAAATTTCCAACCTCGTAGAATTCACTTAAATCGGACACCTTGTTAAAAAATATAAATCTTAATATTAAAGAAGGTGAACTTATTCTTCTATGTGGAGAATCAGGTTGTGGAAAAACAACTATTACTCGTTTAGTAAATGGTTTAATTCCAAACTTTTTTAATGGAAAAGAAGAGGGTAATGTTTTTTTAAATAATGAGTTTTTATCTAAAAAACCTATTTATGAAATATCAGAAATTGTTGGTTCTGTATTTCAAAACCCAAAAACACAATTTTTTAATGTAGATACAACAAGTGAACTTGTTTTTGGATGTGAAAATTTATCTTTTGATGTAGAAGAAATTGAAAAAAGATTAAATAGAGTGGTTAATGAATTTAATTTAGAAAACTTACTTGATAAAAGTATTTTCAAATTATCTGGTGGTGAAAAACAAAAAATAGCTTGTGCTTCAGTTTCAGCAGTTTTTCCAGATATTATTATTTTAGATGAACCATCTTCTAATTTAGATTCTAAATCAACATGGGGTTTAAGAAATATTATTAATAATTGGAAAAAACAAGGAAAAACTGTCATAATAGCAGAACACAGACTTTATTTCTTACAAGATATAATAGATAGAATGATTTATTTAAAAGAAGGAGAAATTATTAAAGAACTAGATTTAGATGAAATTCAAGATAAAAATCTCTCTTCTTTAGGATTAAGAGAACTATATCTAGATAAATTAAAACCTTATAAAAATACTTATTATTCTAATAATAATAAGGAAATGACATTTAATAACTTTAAATTCAGCTATGGTGACAATGTAGTAGTTGATATAAATAATTTAAATATTCCACAAAATGAAATAATAGCTATTATTGGATCAAATGGAGCTGGAAAATCTACATTTGCAAGATGTTTATGTGGTCTTGAAAAAAAATGTAAAGGAATACTTGAAAAAGATGGAGAAAGCTTAAATCATAAAGATAGATTAAAAAATTCTTACATGGTTATGCAAGACGTTAATCATCAGTTATTTACAGAAAGTGTATTAGATGAAGTCTTACTTAGTATGAACGATGAAAATGAAGAAATAGCTGAAGATATATTAGATAATTTGAATCTATTACACTTAAAAGATGCTCATCCAATGGCATTATCTGGTGGTGAAAAGCAAAGAGTAGCTATAGCCAGTGCTATTGCATCTAAAAAAAATATTTTAATCTTCGATGAACCAACTAGTGGTCTAGATTTAAAACATATGAGAGAAGTTAGTCAAAATTTAATCAACCTTCAAAAAATTGGTATTACTTCATTTATTGTTACACATGATTTGGAATTAATATTAGAATGTTGTTCCCATGTTATACATTTAGAAAACGGAAAAGTTAAAGATAGCTATAAAATTAATGAAAATAAACTAAAAGAATTTTTTATTAATTAGTTTTCTTTTAATTTTTTGATATTTTCATTAGCGTTTAAATAAATTTCTTTTTCATCTAAAAAACTTAATTTTTTATTTTCCATTAATATTTTTCCATTACATATTGTTGTATCAACATTACTACCATTTGCAGAGTATACAATATTTGAACTTATTAAATTATTATTTGGTGTTAAATTAGCTGAATCACAATCAATTAAAATTATATCTGCTTTTTTACCTACTTCTATAGAACCAATTTCATTTTCTAATTGTAAAGATTTTGCACCATTTAATGTAGCTATTTTAATTGTTTCTTCAGCACTTAATGCTTTAGGATTAAATGTATCAACTTTTTGAAGTAAAGATGCAAATTTCATTTCTTCAAACATATCAAGATTATTATTAGATGATGCACCGTCTGTTCCAAGTGAAACACAAATATTATTTTCAATTAAATTATTAATTGGAGCAATACCTGAAGATAATTTCATATTACTACATGGATTATGAGATATTTTAATATTATTTTCTTTAATTAGATCAATCTCATTATTTGAGAGCCAAACACCATGTGCAGCTACAACATCATCATTTAAAAAACTGATATCGTTTAAATATTCAAAAGGGAGCATTCCAGTAGATTCTTTTATGTCTTCTATCTCTTTTTTTGTTTCATTCATGTGTATATGAATTCCAGTTTTGTACTTATTTGCCTTTTTTCGAACACTTTCTAAAAGCTCTTTTGAACATGTATATGCCGAATGTGGTCCAAGAAATACTTTAATTCTATTATCTGCAGTATTATGGAAATTTTTATAGAGATTTTCAGATTCCTTAATCTCTTTTTTTCTTTTTTCACTATCTCCAAAATCTATCATACCATACGATAAGACGCTTCTTAGGCCTGCTTTATCAACAGCCTCTGCAACACCATCCATATAGAAATACATATCTGAAAAAGTAGTTGTTCCTGACTTGATCATTTCAACAGCCCCTAAAAGAGCTCCAGCGTAACAATATTTCTTATTCAATTTTGCTTCAATTGGCCAAATATGGTCATTTAACCAAGAATCTAGATTTAAATCATCTGCAAGTGATCTAAATAAAGTCATTGATAAATGTGTATGTGTATTAACTAAACCAGGCATTAATATTTTATTTTTAGCATTAATTATTTTTGAAGCAGAATTTTCATCAATATTTTTATCAATTTTAGCTATTTTATCATTCTCTATAAGTAATGAAGACTTTTTAATTTCAAACTCCTTATCATTTCTTGGATTTAAAATTAAAGCATCTTTAATTAATATTTTATTCTCCATTTAATCACCAATTATTAATAATATGTTTTCTTTTGTAATAATTCTTATCAATTTTTAGAAATTTTTAATACAATCAAAAATAATACTATGTATAAGGAAAAATGAAAAAAATAATATCTTTAAATTTTTTGAAGGGATTCTATGGATAAAAAAGCTGTTGTCTTTGATAATTCTGGAACATTAGTTAAAAGATTTAGGGTAATAAAAAACCTTGAAACTGGAGAATTCTGCCCAAAATCTAATTCTTTAAAGATTGTTGACAGATTTGATGGATTAGCTCTTGTGGTACTTCAATTTAATACAACTTGTCTAAAAAAACAAAATCCAAACATTAGATTGTATGACTTAATTAAATTCCATAATATTAGATGTGATATTAGTTATCATAAATCCAATATCACAAGTGAAGATGTAATTAATATTTTAAAAAAGGATAAAATCATAGTAAAAGATATCACCGATGGATTTGATATCTTAGCAAGACATGTAAAAAATATAGAGCTATGTAATGGTTCAGCTATTATTTTAGATAATATAAAAAATAAAGTGGCATTTACTATATCTTCAGCAGGTCACTTTTTCCCAAACACAAAAGAAACTATTGAAACCTTAAAAAAAAGAGGAATTGAAGTTTTTATTGCGTCAGGAGATCGTGCTGGAACAATCAATACTCTCACGGAATTTTTAGCAATAGAAAAAGATAATGGATATTCAACAGCAACAACAAAAAGAAAACAAGAAATAGTTCAAGAGCTTCAATCAAAAGGATATAAAGTCATGATGGTTGGAGATGGAATAAATGATATATTGGCATTTGAAGCAGCTGATATTTCTATTTTAACTTTAGAACAAATTGAAGAAGTAGATGAAAAACTATTAAATACCACTGATTTTACTATTCATGATATTAAAGAAGTTTTAGACATTGATTTTTAGCTATTTAAAATATTATCTTTACTTTTTAAAACATTATCAAAATTATTTAACTCAATAATTCCATTATCAACTTTTTTTAACAAATTTAAATTTAAATTACCTTCACCTAAAACTAGATGCTCATCTTTAATACCATTATTATCATGTAAATGAAAATAAGCTATATTTTTCATATCGAAAAAACCTTCTGTACTATTACAAGTATTAGCATGTCCAGAATCTATTGTAATAAAAGAACCTGATTCTTCTGATATTTTTTCTAACTCTTCAACTTTTGTAGCTAAAAACTTAAATTTATTAGGCATATTCTCGACAGAAATTTTAGCACCAGAGCTATAATCAACACATTTACTAATAGAATCTATAGAATAATCAATAGCTATTTTACGAAGTTCATCTTCTCTTCTACCGATTTGACCAGGATGCACTGTAATAAAATTTGCACCAATTTCATCTGCTAAATCTAAAGTCTTTTTAATTTGTCTAATAGATTCTTTTCTAATTCCTTCATTTAAACTAGCTAAATTTAAATCTACTGAAGGGCCATGTATATTCATATCTAAATCATAACTAAATAATGGTTCTAAAATATTTCTATTATTTAATAAATATTCAGCATTATATGGGCCTTCACACAATATTTCAATCATTTCAAAATCATTAGAAATAGCTATTTGACAAACTTCATCGAATGATTTCATAAATAAAGATAATGTTGAAAAACCTAATTTCATATTAAAAAATTTTATGTTTAATACTTAATATTCTTTTTTAAAAATTAATCATAGAATACTATGAAAATAGATGAATATTAAATTCTGATTAATTGAATTATTATAGAAATTTATGATTGTAATCATATATCCAATAATAATTAATAATCTCATTTTTTTAACTATTTATTCTGTTAAATTTTATAGAATAATGTTAATTTATCCAAAAAAAAATATTTATATAGTTAGAATCTATATATGATGTATAGAAAAATGAACCTGAGGGGATTTGAACCCCCGATCTCCGGATCCGAAGTCCGATGTCATTCCAAACTAGACCACAGGCCCTAATTAAATAATAAAATAATTATTCTTCTTTTTTCTTAGAAGAATTAATCTTTTCATCAACAGAAACTATTGGAATAGATTCATCTAAATCTTCTACTTCTTCCAAATCAGAAAAAATATCATCTATTGATTTTGATTCAATATTATTTTCTTTAACTTCAGTTTTTTCTGTAATTTCTTCTTTTTCTTCAATAATTTCTTCTTTTGGAGGAGTATCCTTAGTTTTTGTGCTTTCAGTTTTTTGTGCTGGTTTAGTTAATTCTAAAGTTTTAAGGTCAAATTCTCCTATTTTATATTTTTCTCGATCGATTGGTGGTTCTTTTAATATTTCAGATGTTTTATTTTTTTTATTTTTTTTATTTTGATTATTTGTTTCTAATTTGTCCATTGAACTTGCTAAATCTCCAAAAGGATTTTTTAATGAGAATGCTTTAAAAATAGAAAATATTATTATTATAATTCCAATTAATAAAAAGAATATACCACTCACATTAACTTCTCCAGAGATAACATTGTCAACAACTCTATCAGAACTTCCAAAGAACATTAATGCTGAAATTAAAATAAAGATTATACCTAAAATTATACCTAAAAATGCAATTAAATGAATTTTTCCTAATTTGTAGTTTAATATGTTATCTATCTGATTATATTCGAATTCAGATTCTTTTTCTTTTTTATTGTCTTTGTCTTCTTTTGGGGAATCAGTGTTATCTTTATTTTCGATTATCTCTTCTTCTTTTGGGGAGTCAGTGTTATCTTTATTTTCGATTATTTCTTCTTCTTTTGGGGAGTCAGTGTTATCTTTATCTTTGATTATCTCTTCTTCTTTTGGGGAATCAGTGTTATCTTCGATTATCTCTTCTTCTTTTGGGGAATCAGTGTTATCTTCGATTATCTCTTCTTCTTTTGAAGAATCAATATCATCTTTAAAATTATTTTTAATGGAGTTTATATCTCCATCTTCATCTTCAGAAAAATCAAGTTCTTGAAAGCATTCATTTTTTTTATTGGGTTTGACCATGAATTTTTCATCAATAAGTGTTTCTTCCTCAATATTTTCGTTTGAATCATCTGAAGGTTTATATATGAACTCATCATTGATTTCAGTTTCATCACTTTTTTTTCCTATTTTGGATTTAAATTTAGGTGTGAATCCATCTTCCTGAGCTTTTGATTTTTTTTCATTTGTAAAGTCGGTGTTTTCTTTATCAAGTTCTTTTTCAAATGGGGAATGGAATTTTTCCTCTTCTAATTCGTTTTTATTAGAATCCTCTTTAACATTGTTCATTATGTTTTTAAGATTTGATATTCTTTCATTTTTTTCAGAATCTTTCATGTAAGCTCCCCAATTAATCGTATTCTCTCCAAGTATTTTTGCATGATAAACATCTTAAAAAACGAGTTTCTGCTTCATCAGCACTTCTAGTTTGTTGTAACCACCATGAAGCTTTATCATGTCCACATTTAGGGCATGTTACATTAGTTGTAGGTAATGTTGATATTTCTTCCCCTTTCATTATAACATTATCTTTGATTTCAATTTTTTCAGAAACCTCATATTGATTAGTATCAGATAAGTCTTTAGTATATCCACATTTACATTTTAATTTATCAGATTTTGGAAGTAGCATTGCAGAACATTTAGGACAAAATTCCATTCTATCTCTCCTATGTATCTTGAATAATTTTATAATATTTAATTTTAAAAAAATAAATGCTATTTATTTTGTGTATCAAATATTATATGTTTATTTAATATTTAAATATTTAGTATTTTTTAACTTAATTTAAATAATTTCTATAAGCATCATTTAAAATTTTTGTATGATCAAAAGCTAATTTCATATTTTTTATATCATTAAATGAAAAAATATTGATTTCTTTTGCATCACTGTTTGCTTTCATTTTTTCAATGTTTCCATTTGCTAAAAATACTATAGTTACTGTGTGGCCACGAGGGTCACGATTTTTTTCTGAATAAACACCTAATATATTTTTTAATTTTATATCGATATTTGTTTCTTCTTTAGCTTCACGAATAGCTGCATTTTCTACGGTTTCACCGTAATCAATAAAACCACCAGGGATTGCCCAATAATCTTTATATGGGTCATTTTTTCTTTTTATTAAGATAAATTCTTTATCTTCATTAAAAATAATAATGTCTACTGTAATTGATGGTTTTTTATAAACATTCATGTATATTTAAATTCCTTCAACTAAGGATTTAAATTCTGAAATGTCTTTGTTAAGGTCTTTAGCAGCTTTTACAAGTACTTTTTTTGGACGTTTCCCTCTTTTGGTTTTTATGGTCATTATTGGTTCACCAATTAAAGGGTGGTCTATATTATAAACTGCATATTCTACATCTTTATTTTTCATTAACTTATTTCTTAAAGCATTACAAATGCCATGACTTTCGTTGTGAACTATAACTTCAAGTTCTAAGGTTTTATCATTTATTATTTCTATTGAATCCATTTTATCACTTAATAAACATAATTTTTTGATATTTCACGTCTTTCTTTTTTATTACAATTTTCGCATTGAAGCTCATTTTCTCTTGGAGTGGTTTTCATAAAACCTCTACAACGGGTACAAATAGCTTTAATAACTCCACAATCTTCATCAAAAGTATTCAAATCAACATTATCACCAGTTATTTTAATAATTTTTGCTTCAATAATGTCTCCAATTCTAAAAGCATCTGTTAATTTTTCTAAATATCCTTTTTTTACTTGAGAAATATGAATAGCTCCAAGATAGGGAAGTGCTAATTGTCTATCTGTATCTATTAGTTTATCAATATTAATAAGGGCTCTTTGACCTTTAAGATCAGTTATTTGAGCATAAACTTTATCTTCTATTTTTAAGACTGATGGTTTATTTGTTTTTGGAATGATTGAGATTTTTTTATTTTCTATGGATACATTACCAATTATATTAGATTTAATATCTCCTTTATCAGCATATGTTCCTTTATCTGGTAAAAATTGTTCTATAATTCCTAGAAAATCACCAGGCATTACAAAATCTCCATCTTCAATTTTCATTATTCCACCAATATAAAAATATTTAGTAATATTATAATTTTATAGATTTTATTATATATAGATTAAGTTTTTTAATTATATCTTTCATGGAATAAAATTTCATCTAATTGATAATTTTCCCATTCTCTTTTATTTAACACGATTTCAAGTTCTTTTGGAGTTATTAATGGTTTTTTATACATATTAGAATCATCAATTGCTATTCTTGGACATGCTGTTACAACAAAACCTTTTAAATCCATATAAGGTAAAAGTATATCTGGATTTATGTTATCTACTAAAATTATATATGCTTCGTGATTTGAATCTTCTAATAGTTTTTTAATATCTTTAGCTAGCTTCATTCTATATTGGCCTTCTTTTGAAGATACTAGTATTCCCCATTTTTTTACTTCTTTTGCTTTTACTATTCTTGCAAATCTTATTCTAAGTATTTTTTCTGCAAAATCACTAATTTCTTTTATTTCACCATTATATGGATCGATAGCTAAAACTGGACTTTTAGTGAATAAATAAACACCTAATGGGTGAAAATTACCACTACCTATAAATAAATATATTTCTGCATCTAGTTTTTTTATTGAAGAAAAATTACATCCAAGAACTTGTCCTTTTCTTGTGCTTTTTGAAGAACCTAAAACTACTTCTTTCCCATTATCTTCTAAAAAATCCTTTATTTCATCTAACTGATTTAAATGTTGTGTTGTAGTTACAAGAGCTATTTTAGAGTAATCTTTTAATATTTCTAAAGCTTCATTTACTGTTTTTTTAATATCTATATCTGCATATGCTTCAATAAAAAGCGTAGGGGTTTCATAATTTAAAGGTAATGGTGTATGACCATAATGAACAATTAAATCTACTATTCCATTCATTTTAGAATCACTAACATCACAAGCTCCAAAACAAGGATCTCCAGATATTATCACTGTTGTATTTGTTTCTTTTTCTAAAATTTTAGCTATTTTAATAGCTTGTGTTTTTAATCCTTCAGGAAACTGTAAACCTATTGTTTTAGGTTTTTTTGAGTTGATTTTCTTTATAACTCTTTCTATATCCATATTATATAATGACATTTTAATCTTCAATTGTAGATTCTATTACAACTTTTCCATTTATTACTTCAATCTTGATAATAGATATAATTGGAACTCCAGTTTCTTTTTCAACAATTTTCTTACCTTCTCCTTTTTCTATAACAGCTACAGTAGAAACTAGTTCAACACCTATTTCTTTTAATTTATTTAAAGTAGCTATTAGTGTTCCACCAGTACTTACAACATCATCAATTAATATTATTTTTTCCCCTTTTTTTAAATCATTTATATATAATTTAGATTTTCCATAGCCTGTTTTTTGATTGATTACTTCTTCTCCTTCAAGACCATATTCTCTTTTCCTAATTATTATAAATGGTATATCTAGTTCTAATGAAAGAGCTGTTGCTAAATGTATTCCCATAGCTTCAATAGCTACAATTTTATCAACATCAGTATTTACATATTTTTTTAATATATTTGTTAATTCTTTAAGCATTTTAGGTTCCATTTTTGGGATTCCATCACTTATTGGATTAACAAAATAATTATATTCACCTTTTTTAACTATTGGTGAATTTTCTAATGATTTTTTTACCTCTTTAAGCATCTTCTCACACAATTATTAATTAATTTATATAACATCAAAACTAAATATACTTATTAATTATAATTTTTATTTTTCTAAATATAAAAACAGTGTGATAGAATGCTTGGAAGCTTAGGTGAAAATCTTACTAATACAATGAAGAAATTAGTAGGAATGAGCGTTATAGATAAAAAAACTATTAAAGAAGTTGTAAAAGATATACAAAGAGCTCTAATACAGTCAGATGTTAACATAAAACTAGTAATGGATTTGTCAAAAAAAATTGAAAGTCGAGCACTTGATGAAGAACCACCTAAAGGAATAACACCTCGGGAATATGTTATAACAATTATTTATGAAGAAATGGTGAATCTTTTAGGTAGTGAAACAGCTGAATTAGATATTAATCAAAAACCATATAAAATCTTATTTTTAGGTTTACAAGGTAGTGGTAAAACAACTACTATTGGTAAATTGTGTAGATATTTATTAAAAAAAGGTTTAAATCCTGCTGTTGTATGTACAGATACATGGAGACCTGCTGCTTATGAACAATTAAAACAATTAACTGAAGAGATGCAAGTACCATTATATGGTGATCCAAATAATAAAGATGCATTAGATCTTGCAGAAAAAGGTTTAAAAGAATTTAAAAATAAAAAAGTTATTATTTTTGATACTGCAGGTAGGCATAAAGAAGAATCTGATTTGTTAGATGAAATGAATCAATTAGATAAAATTATTGAACCTACAGAAGCTATTTTAGTTATTGATGGGACTATAGGCCAACAAGCTGGGGGTCAGGCAAATGCATTTTCTAATGCTACTGATATTGGTTCTATTATTGTTTCAAAGTTAGATGGTTCTGCAAAAGGGGGAGGAGCTTTATCTGCTGTTGCAGAAATTGGTGCTCCTATTAAATTCATTGGTACTGGTGAGCGAATAGATGATTTTGAATTATTTGATCCTAAAAGATTTATTTCAAGATTATTAGGTATGGGTGATATTCAAAGTCTTATAGAAAAAGCTGAAGAAAATATTGATGAAGATTTAGCTGAAAAGACCATGAATGCAATGATGAGTGGTAAATTCACACTTACAGATATGAGAAATCAGTTTGATATGATGAAAAAAATGGGACCAATGCAACAAGTATTGAATATGATTCCAGGATTAGGTGGTAAAATACCTAAAGAAGCATCTCAAGTAACAGAAGAGAAAATAGGTTCTTATAAAATTATCATGTCTTCTATGACTCATGAAGAAATGGAAAATCCAAAACTTATTAAACAATCTCGCATTTTAAGAATCTCTAGAGGTGCAGGAGTTGATGAAGCTGATGTTAAAGACCTTTTAAAATATTATAATAATGCAAAAAAAGCTATGAAAGGTATTGGAAAACATGGCCGTATGGGTGGAGGTTCAATGAACCGTATGATGGGTCAATTTATGAAATAGATTTTTGTTGATATTATGGATAGAGAAATTATAGAAAAATCTAAGAAATTAATTGATTCAACAGATAATAAAATTTGTAATCATTGTTTAGGTCGTAAATTTTCTGATGTTTTAGATTTTAAAGATAACGTTACAAGGGGAATAGAAATACGTAAAAATTTAGCTATGGATGAATCAAAAGAATGCTCTATATGTAATGATATTTTTCTAAAAATTGATGATGACTTGATTAAAAAAATTGATGATAAAATTAATTATTTAGATGTAAAATTTGATACTTTTCTTGTAGGATCAAAAGTTCCTAAAGAACTTCTTGAAAAAGATGAAGCTATTGATAAAGAGTTTAATTTTGAAACAGAAAATATTAAAAAAGAAATTAACCGTGAAATAGGTAAATTACTTGAAAAACATTTTAATAAAGAAGTTGGCTTTGAAAAACAAGATATTGTAATTAATATAAGTTTTTTAAATGATGTAAAAGTCAGAATTCAAATAAACCCTATTTTTATAGAAGGTAAATATAATAAGTTCATAAGAGGAATTCCTCAAACAAAATGGCCTTGTAGGAAATGTAAAGGTAAAGGTTGTAGTGAGTGTGATTTTACAGGAAAACAATATAAGGAATCTGTTGAAGAATTAATATCTAATACTATTTTAAAAGAAACTAAAGGTTTTGCAAGTAAATTTCATGGTGCAGGGAGAGAAGATATTGATGTTTTAATGCTTGGTTCAGGAAGGCCATTTGTTTTAGAAATTAAAGAGCCTAGGATTAGAAAAATTGATTTAAAACTTTTAGAAGATAAAATAAATAATATTAACAAATCAAAAACAGCTTATCATAATCTAAAATTTGTTGAAAGAAATAGAAAAGCAGAGATTAAAGTATCATCTCCTGATACATTTAAAATTTATAAAGCATTTGTTAAATGTGAAAATGAATTTGATTTAAATAAATTAGATGAATTAAAAGCTTTAAATAGGATTGAACAATTTACTCCAACTAGAGTTGAACATAGAAGAGCTAAATTAGTTAGGATTAAACATGTTAAATATGTTAAAACAGTTCCTATTGATTCAAATAATTTTGAGATGATTATTAAAACTGAAGGTGGCTTATATATTAAGGAATTAATTTCAGGTGATAATAAACGAACCAAACCTAGTGTTTCTGATATTTTAGGTGTTAATTGTATGTGTAATCAATTAGATGTTGTGGAACTAAGTGAAAAATAGGCATATAAAATAAAACTAAAAGTTTATTAATACCTTTAAATAAATTATCTTATTACTATTGATGATAAATTTTAATTTTTATCAAATTTGTATATATTGATTATTAGCTTATTAAAAGTTTTAAAAAACATATTTTTTTAAAATAGATTTTTAAATATTTAAAAGCTTTTATTATTATCAAATTACAGAGGTTATTTAAAATGAAAAGATCTAGAGGATTTAAAAGTAAATCAAGAAAAAAGATGACAAAAGTTTTAAGAGAAGGTAGGTCTAACCCAATTACTAAAAAACTTCAAAGATTTGAAGTAGATGATTTAGTTCATATTATTATTGATCCAACTATTCAAAAAGGTCAACCACATCCAAGATTTCATGGTAAAACTGCTAAAATAGTCGGTGAAAAAGGAAAAGCTTATGTTTTAGCTTTAGATGATGGTAATAAAGCTAAAGAATTGATAGTTAGACCTGATCACTTGAAAATACAAGAGTGATTTTATGATTGGTAAAGAATTATTAGATAGTGAACCAATACCTGCTGCTAAGGTTAAGGCAATACTTGAAGATTTTTCTGAAGATAATGAACTTAATTACGAACAAAATATTACTTTAAATCATGTTTCTCGCTTTAAACAATATTCTCTTGAGGATACTGAAAAAATCATTGAAGAGCTTGAAAAAATCATTAAAAAGAAATATGCTATTCGTGTCGTTGATTTGATTCCTGAAGATTTATCAGATTTAAGATTAATTTTTGCAAAAGAAAGTTTACCTATTAAAAAAGAAGAAATGGAAGAAATTTTAAAGATTTTAGATAAATACGATACCTTAGAATAATTAAATAATTACTTCCATATTTTTTAAAAATAGCTATTTAAGTTAATTTTATTATTATAGTAAAATATAGTTTAATTTATTACATATCTGGGTGATATAATGGAAAGAAATAACAATAAAAAAAAACCTTCTAAAATGAAAAAAGAAGATTATGCAGTAGTCTTAGATTATCTTAGTTTAGGGTATGTTAAATCAGATATGTCTAAATTCAGAGGAAAACCAATTGCTCAAGTTATCGGTACTGAAAATTTTACTTTATTAGAAATTACTCCTAAAGAAGGAGTTAATTTAGAAATACATGATAAAGTGTATATTGGTAAAGGGAAAAGAGATAAGGTTAACAGAATTCTTGGAAAGTTAGATTTTGAAAATTTAACTGCTACTGGTAGAATTGAGATAGATTATGCTATAAGAGATATTATAGAATCTCAAGAGGAAAAATACGTAGAATTTTTCAATACAATTGGTCCTTTAACTACAAGACTCCATAAATTAGAACTTATTCCTGGTGTTGGAAAAAAACACATGTGGTCATTTGTTGAAGAGCGAAAAAAAGAACCTTTTAAAAGTTTTGAAGATATTAAAGAACGTGTTCCATCATTTTCTGATCCAGTAGGAATGCTTGTTAAAAGAATAAAACAAGAATTAGATAATACTTCAGCTAAAAAAGGCAAGAAAAAATACTATTTGTTCACATCAGCTCCAAGAAGAAACATAGAAAAAAATAAATAATCTAATTGAGGGGTTTTTTGGAAAAAAATACCTATTCACTAGCTAAAAAAACAAAAAAAATTCTAAATAAACACGATATTCATTTAAGTAAAAAATTTGGTCAACATTATCTCATTGATGAAAATAAACGAAATCAAATCATTAACTTTGCAAATTTAGATAATAAAGACACAGTATTGGAAATTGGCCCAGGAATCGGAACTTTAACATTTGATCTTGCAGCTAAATCTAGAAAACTAATAGCTATTGAGCAAGATCATACTATTTTTAATATTTTATCTTCAATAATTGAAGAAGAATTTATAGATAATATAGAATTAATTAATGCTGATGCATTAGATATTGATTTTCCTTATTTTAATAAAATAGTTTCTAACTTACCATATCAAATATCATCCCCAATCACTTTTAAATTTTTAGAATATGATTTTGATTTAGCTATTCTAATGTATCAAAAGGAATTTGTAAATAGGATGATAGGTGAAGTTTCAACTAAAGATTATTCTAGACTTTCATCAATGTTATATTTTAAAAGTGAAATAGAATTTTTAATTGATGTTTCAAGAGAATCATTTTTTCCAAAACCTAAAATCGATTCTAAAGTCGTTAAACTTAGTCCAACAATTAAAAACGAATTAACTATTTCAGATGAAGAATATGGAACTTATGGCATTTTTACAAAAGCTTTATTTCAACATAAAAACAAAAAACTTAAAAATGCATTAATTGATTCAAGACATGTTTTAGGATATACTGATAAAAAAGAACTAAAAGAAGTTTTGAATAACATTTCTTCTTCAAAAATCAATGATTTACTTTCTAAAAGGGTTTTAGCTACATCTCCTGAGGAAATATTGTTATTATCTAAAAGACTTAAAAGCATTTTAAAGGTATAATAATGGAATTTGAAATTAAAACTAATCAAAATGTTTATGAACCAGCAGAAGATTCATTTTTACTTGGAGAAAATCTTCAAATAGGTCCTGAAGATGAAGTTTTAGAAATTGGAACAGGTTCTGGTATAGTAGCTATATATGCTTCTAAACTAACTAATAAGATTACAGTTACAGATATAAATTATAATGCTATTGAACTTGCAGAGGAAAATTTTAAAATTAATGGTATTGATAATATTGAAGTTTTATTTGGAAATTTATTTGAACCAGTGAAAAATAGAAAGTTTGATGTAATTTTATTTAATACTCCATATCTACCTACTGAAAATGAAGATATTTTAGATGATGATTTAAATTATGCATTTGATGGTGGCTCAGATGGAAGAAAAGTCATTGACCTTTTTTTAAATGAAGTGAAAAATCATTTAAAACCTAAAGGTAAAGTTCAACTAATTCAGTCTTCACTTTCAGATACAAAAAAAACATTAGATAAATTAGATAGTTTAGGATTTGTTGGAGAAATAGCTGAATCAGAAAGGTTTTTCTTTGAAAAAATAGTATTAATTAATGGATATTTATAAAACTAAAATTCTCCATTAAATACAAACTCAGCAGGACCTTCCATGAAAGCTCCAATATCACCATCTTTTTCATAAACATTAAATTTTAAATCTCCACCAGGTAAATGCAATAAAATATCATTATTTAATAATCCTAATTTATAAGAAACAATAGCTGTTCCGGTGGCACCAGTTCCACAAGCTAAAGTAGCTCCAGCACCTCTTTCCCAAGTAATCATCTTTGCTTCTGAATCTGAAATAATTTCTACAAAGTGCACATTAGTTTTTTCTGGAAAACTTTCATGATTTTCTATAACAGGACCCAATTCATTAATATCAATGGAATCTACATTATCTACAAGGATAATAGCATGAGGATTACCAATATTTACAGCACTTAAATTAAAAGTAGTATCATTTATTTTAAACTCTTCATTTAAAAATTCATCCTTATCAGTATTCATTGGAACTTCTGATGTTTTAAATTTTGAAAGACCCATATCTACTTTAAAAAGAAATGGTTCCTCATTTTCAAAAGTAATATTCATGTTTTTTATGCCATCTTTTGTTTCAATACCTATTTTTTCTTTTTTAACTATATTATTTTCATAAATAAAACGT
Organism: Methanobacteriaceae archaeon; assembly: GCA_020854915.1. Lineage (GTDB taxonomy): Archaea > Methanobacteriota > Methanobacteria > Methanobacteriales > Methanobacteriaceae > JAHKLT01. The sequence goes on from JAHKLT010000043.1 coordinate 15,841, forward strand.
CCAAAACATCTAATACCATTTCCACACATTTCAGCTTCAGTTCCGTCTGGATTAAACATCCTATATCCGATATCAGCTATTTTTGAAGGATATACAAATAATATTCCATCACTACCTACTCCAAAGTGTCTATCTCCTATAAACTTACAGACTTCTTCTTTTTTATCTTCTGGAATTACTTCATTTACACTTTCATCAATTATTACATAGTCATTTCCAAGCCCATGTAATTTTGAAAATTTTATTCCTTTTAAATCCATATTATCACTATTTAAGATGTTCAGGCATTGTTTGTTTTTGGAATATATCATCATAGCTTTGTTTTTCTCTAACTACAATAGATTTTTTACCACTAACTAAAATCTCTTTTGGAAGAGGCCTAGTATTGTAATTTGAAGCCATAGTAAATGAATAAGCACCTGCATTTAAAATAGCTAAAATGTCTCCTTCTTCAACTTTTGGAAGTGGCCTATCTCTTGCAAACAAATCACCAGATTCACAAACATTCCCAGCAATATCTACTTCTTCTGCATTTTCTTCATTCATTTTATTTGCAACAACAATATGGTGATATGAATCATACATTGCAGGTCTAAGTAATGTATTAAAACCAGCATCAACACCAATAAATTTCCTATAGCTTTCTTTTATACTATTTACTTCTACAAGTAATACACTAGCATCTCCAACTAAATAACGTCCTGGTTCAAGATACAATGTAGGCTTATTCATATCATACTCTTTCAATTTCTTTTTAAATAAATCCATATTTTCTTTTGCAAACTTATCTAAATCTAAAACTTTTTCTTCTGGTGTATAAGGAATTCCAATACCTCCACCAAAATCTAAAAATTCAAATTCAATTCCAGTTTCATTATGGACTTTTCCAGCTATGTCCATTGTTGATTCAATAGCTAGTTTAAATGGTTCTGGATCTAAAATCCCAGAACCAATATGTGAGTGCATACCAACAGGATTAAAACCTAATTCTTTTGCTAAATTATAAACTTCAACAGCTTCAGAATCCATAATACCAAACTTACTCATCACTCCTCCAGTAATACAATGATCATGATGACCAGCACCAACCATAGGATTAACTCTAAATGATATTTTAACTCCATCTGGGTCAATAATTTCTGCTAATCTTTTTAATGCAGAAACAGAATCAATATTTAAAATAACACCCGCATCAAAAACCTCTTTAAGTTCACTATCCTTAATATTATTTCCAGTAAAAAGAATTTTATCTCCTTTAAACCCTAATTTTTTAGAAATATACACTTCACCAGGAGATACTGCATCAATACATGAACCTTCTTCTTCAAGTATTTTTAAAACAGCTATGTTTGTATTAGCTTTACAAGCATAAAAAACTTTAAAATCAGGATAATATTTACTAAATGCATTATAAAATCTTTTATAATTATCTCTTATTCTATTTTCATCAATTACATAGCTAGGAGTTCCATGCTCTTCAGCTATTTTAACAGCATCAAGTCCTCCAATTTCTAAGTGGTTATTTTCAGTTGTTTTAATATTTAAGTCCATTTTAACAGTCCTTTTTTATATATACACTTTTATTTTTTATACTATAAAAATTTTTAAATTTTTAAAAATCTATTTAATATTTTTTATAAGTTAAATCAATATTTATTTAGCTTAATAGTTATTAAAGATTTAAAACTTAATCATGAGAAATAAATAAGTAAATTAACAATTGATAAAAAAGAAATAGAAATATTAAATAAAAAGAAAATTTATAAAAAAAATTAGGATTTCTACAAAGCCTAATTTTATTTAAAATACTCAAAAAATCACTAACATAATATCTTTTATAATAATTATTAACTCACAACAAAATGTACTTATTTACTTATAGATGTACCTATAATATATTCTTTAAAACATTTTAATATCTGTTAATTCTGTTTAAAGATTATTTAACTTATTTTTATCAATAATTTAATTACTTTTTCAATCATCTTTATTTAGTATAATAGCTATTTTTCATGTTTTGTTTGAAATTAAAATAATTTTTTATAAGATAGAGGGTCGGCCAAAATTCAAAATCATTTTCTTAAAACGATAGATTAATCCTTTGTTTGAGATTTGAAGAAACATCTTTCTTGAAAAAAGTATTTTTGTCAGACACTCAGATATTTTTTTAAAAGATTATAATTTATAATTTTTATCTTTTAAAAGTGTTTTTAAAGAGCTAGCTTGTTCTAGATTTTTAATTTCTTTTAATGTTGCCCATTTCCAATCAATATGTTCATCACTTATTTTTATATCGTAATCTGAAGTTTTAACTTCCATAATTATAACTACTGTTCTCTTATGTGAAAAATCATCTTGAATAGCTCCTACTAAAGAACCAATTTCTATATTTAAATTAGTTTCTTCTATAAATTCTCTAACTAATGCTTCATCAAAAAATTCACCCGGATCTACTTTTCCACCAGGTAGTTCCCATCGATTTGGGTTTGTTTTTGATTTAGAATCTCTTTTTAATATTAATATTTTATTATCTTTTTTAAGTAATCCTCTTATTGTTAGTCCATATGGTAAATCCATTTAAATCACTCTTTAAAATGAAACACTTGGGGGTAATTGTCCTGTTGATTTATATTGAATTAATATACTAGCTAATATTCTTAGAAAAGTATTTGGACCAATGTCATTTACTCTAGGACTATAAATTCCTATAAAATTTGGCATAACCCCATTATTATCTATCCAATTACTTGTTCTAGTACACATACTTAAATAATTCGTTTCTGCTATTGTTCCAGAATTAATTCTACCTTGTGGGGCAGGGGGAGCACCAACTTCTTTAATTGGAACATATCCACTTTCTCCATTATTAATCCTTGTTATTGATTCAGATAAAATATAAATACACTGGTATTTATTTAAAGTGACGGAATCAAAAGTAATTGTTTCAAAATCACCAGTATTAAATATAGTTTCTGCAAGTTCTGGTGCTCTTGAAACAGGAAATCCTTTTTCATAACTAACTGGCTCAGCATTTGCTATATTAGAAATGTCTCCAGACTCATTATTTGAAGAAGTTATTATTAATCCTACACAAATAATTCCAGCTAGTATAAAAATACCTATTATTAAAAAATAAATGTTATTATCTGATTTATTTAACTTTTTTCCACAGTTTTGACAAAAATTAGAAGTATTAGAATTATTTTTTCCACAATTTCGACAAATCATTTTTAATCCTTCTTAAAAACTTCATCTAATGCATCAATTAATTTATCAATTTCTTCTTCTGTTATTATAAGAGGGGGAAGAAACCTTAAAACAGAACCCGCAGTACAATTAATTAAAAATCCCATTTCTCTTAATTTATTAACATAATCACCACAAGATTCATTTAATTCCATTCCAATAATAAGTCCATATCCTCTAATTTCTTTTATTATAGGATATTTCTCTTTTAAAGTTAATAGCTTATTTATAAAGTATTTTCCTTTTTCTTTAGAATTTTTAAGTAAATCTTCTTCTATTATTGTATCTATTGTTGCATTTGCTGCAGCTGAGACAAGTGGTCCTCCTCCAAATGTTGTACCATGATCTCCTGGTGAAAATGCATTGGCTACTTTTTCAATAGCTAAAAATGCTCCAATTGGTGTTCCTCCACCAAGAGCTTTAGCTAAACAAAGAATATCTGGCTTTAAATCAAATAATTCATATGCAAACATAGTACCACATCTTCCAAAGCCAGTTTGAATCTCATCAAGAATTAATAAAATATCATTTTCTTTACATATTGAGGATAATTCATTAAAGAATTCTTTTGAAGCAATATTTACTCCACCTTCGCCTTGAATTGGTTCTATGATAATAGCTGCCGTTTGATCTGTTATTTGTTCTTTGATACTTTCTATATTTCCAAATTCAGCGTGTTTAAAACCTGAAGGTAAATTATTTAAATAATCTTTTTTAAATACATCTTGGCCTGTTGCTGTTAGGGTAGCTATTGTTCGCCCATGAAAAGAATTATTCATAGCTATTATTTCACTTTTACCAGTATACTTTAAAGCTAATTTAATAGCTCCTTCATTAGCTTCTGCTCCACTATTTGTAAAAAATACTTTGTCAAGATTAGATATATCAACTAATTTTTTCCCAAGCTCAATATTAGCTTCGTTATAATAAATATTTGATATATGAATTAATTTTTCTGCTTGATTTATAATAGCATTCACAACATTTTCATGAGTGTGTCCTAGATTATTAACAGCTATTCCTGCAAAAAAATCTAAATATTCTTTTCCTTCTTTATCATAAACTTTTGTACCATGTCCTTTCTCTAATACTATAGGTTGTCTTGAAAATGTGTTAATAAAATATTTTTCTTCAACTTTTTTTATTTCCTCTGTATTCATTTATACACCTTAAAGTTTAATTAATATGATAAATAGATTTATCTTTATTAATATTTAAAATTTTAAAAACGTGAAATTATGACAAATGTAACTATGGAAACTGAGAAAGGTACAATAGAGTTAGAATTATTTGATAATGATGCTCCAAACACTGTAAAAAACTTTGTAGATTTAATTAATAAAGGTTATTACGATGGTTTATCATTTCATAGAGTAATTCCTGATTTTGTAATTCAAGGAGGGTGTCCTAAAGGGGATGGAACTGGTGGACCAGGTTATACAATAAAATGTGAAACTGAAGGAAATCCAAATAAACATGGAACTGGTGCTCTTTCAATGGCTCATGCAGGTAAAGATACAGGTGGAAGTCAATTTTTCATTACTCATTCTCCACAACCTCATTTAGATGGTGTTCATACTGTTTTTGGTAAAGTTATATCTGGAATGGATGTAGTAAATAAAATTGAACCTAATGATAAGATGACTAAGTTAACTGTTAAAGATTAACTTAATTTTTACTTTTTTTAATACTGCTTTTAAAACCGTTTTTATTTGCATATATTGTAATATTTAGTTTATTTTAATCTATTCACCAATAAAAAATTTATTTTAATATAATATTCTAATATTATAACTTTAATTTTTTCATTAAACCACTTTTTCTTGCATAATGAAATAAATACAGTTGAATATAACCTGCATTTTCTTTAAAGTTTTCAAGTCCAAATTCTCTTACTTTTTTAACAGAAATATCTTTATTATTAAAATAAAGATAAGATATTATACGTTTTATCCATATATCTGTTGGAAATGCTTCTTTAAAATCAAACCCATACAATAAAATACAATCAGCTACTTTTGGTCCAACACCAGGAATATCTAAAATGAATTCAAATGCCTCATCATAAGACATTTTTGAAATATCTTCTATATTTTCATTTAAACAAAATTCACTAGACTGTTTAATAAATTTACTTCTATAACCTACACCACAATTTTTTAAAGTTCTATCACAATTAAGTGGATCTATCTCTTCATAGCTATTTTTTAATGTTTCAATATATGGGAAACTATAGAATTTTCCAGATGGAAATTCATATTCTAATCCCCATAAGTTTTTTATTTTATCTATTGAATTTGTCCATCTAGCTATTGAATTATTTGCAGATGAAATAGAAGATATGATTGCTTCAAATTTATTTTTAGCTAAAAAAAGTCTTAAACCATTACAAAAATCTATTGTTGGAGCTAATTTCACATCTGATTTTAAGTAATTATAAAAATTCTCTAAATCAAAAGATAAATCATATATTTCATTTAATTTTTTTTCAATATCTTCTTTCTTTGGTGATTTATCACAATTTAAAGGCAACTCATAATTAAAATTTAAGCTATTGTAATCTTCTTGTGATAATTTAAATAAAATAACTTGATCATCAATAAAAACTAACTCTTGAAATTCATTATTAATTTCTTTCCAGGGAGGTTGTGAAGTTTGACCAGAGAATTGGGTTAAATTTAAGTTAATTTTTGTTTTAAGCTTCATCTAATCTTTATATTATTTTCTTTTAAATATTTTTTAACTTCTCCAACAGGATATTCATTAAAATGGAAAATACTAGCAGCAAGGGCTGCACTAACATCTGTTTTTTTAAAAACATCTAAAATATCTTTGGGGTTTCCAACCCCTCCTGAAGCTATTACTGGAATGTCAACTGCATTGTTTACAGCTTTATTAAGATCTATATCATATCCCTCTTTAGTTCCATCTCCATCCATACTTGTAAGAAGAATTTCACCAGCACCTAATTCTTGAGCTTTTAAAGCCCAATCAATAACATCTATTCCAGTAAATTCTCTACCTCCATAGATACTACAATCAAACCAACAATATCCTTTCTCAGTTTCAAAAACATTTTTATCTTTTGCATCTTCTGGAGATGAAATATATCTTCTTTTTGCATCAATTCCAATGACTACAGCTTGTGAACCAACAACTTCAGAAGCATCACTTAATAATTGAGGATTATGAATAGCTGCAGTATTTGTAGAACATTTATCTGCTCCAGCTTTTAGCATTTTAACATAATCTTCTACTTTTCTAATTCCTCCACCAACACAAATAGGAATGAATACATTTTCAGTTAACCTGTCAATAACATCTTTCATTGTTTCTCTACGTTCATGTGATGCAGTGATATCTAAAATTACTATTTCATCAGCACCTTCTTCATAGTATTTAGTAGCTAATTCAACGGGGTTCCCTGCATATTTTATTTCTTTGAATTCTACTCCTTTAACTACTCTACCTTCTGGAACTTGTAAATCACAATCTAAACATGGAATTATTCTTTTAGTTAACATTATTTAAATTCCTTGAAAAATAAAAATAGATTCTTTTTAATAAAAAGGGAAAAATTAATTATCCTGAAAATCTTAAAACAAAACAAAATATAGCTAATATTACACAAATTACTACAACGTGTTCTGGGGAAAGTTTAGGGCCTACACTTTCTTCATCAAAATATCTAACTAAACCTGCACCAGTTTGAGGCATACTCATTTTATCGTCTTTTTTTGCCATATTATCTCCTTTTTTTAATTATATCTAAATAGCTAGTTTATATATATTTTTTTCATATTATTTAAATTAATAATATTTTAATAAATTCATTTTTTTAGATTTCATTAAAATTAAATAGTTATTTTTACAAATATTATATTAGTTGGAGTTCTTAATTAATAGTGATTATATGGATTATTTTGATAGTTTAGAAGAAGAAACACATAAATTATATGATATAGCTAATGAAGCAAGATCTAAAGGATTAGATGTTGAGTTAAAAACTGAAGTCCCATTGGCAAAGGATTTAGCTGAAAGAGTTGAAGGATTAGTTGGACCTAAAGGTGTATCAAAAAGAATTAAAGAGTTAGAAAAAGATTTATCTCGTGAAGAAGTAGCTTTTGAAATAGCTGCTGAAATTGCATCTAAAAAATTTAAAGTAGTAAATGATAAAGATTTAACACAAGAAGAACTTGCTGATCAAGGACTTAGAACCGCTTTGGCTATTTTAACAGAAGGAGTAGTTGCTGCACCTCTTGAAGGTATTTCTAAAGTTTCTATTAAGAAAAATTTTGATAATACTAGCTATTTAGCAGTTTATTTTGCAGGACCAATTAGAAGTGCAGGAGGAACAGCAGCAGCACTTGCAGTTTTAATTGGGGATAAAATTAAAGAAGCTATTAATTTAAGCGAGTTTAAACCAGTAGAGGAAGAAATTGAAAGATATGTTGAAGAAGTTGAGCTTTATGAATCAGAAATTACTAATCTCCAATATTCTCCTACCCCTGAGGAAGTAAGACTTGCAGCTCGAAATATTCCTGTTGAAGTTTCAGGTGAACCTACGGATCAAGTAGAAGTTTCACATAGGGATTTAGAAAGAGTTGAAACAAATAATATTCGTGGTGGTGCACTTTTAGCTATGGTTGAAGGTCTTATTCAAAAATCTAAAAAGATTTTAAAAATAGCTAAAACACTTAAATTAGATAGTTGGGGATGGTTAGTAGAATATTCTAAATCTCAAAGCACTAAAAATAAAGAAAATGATTCTAATCCTAAAGAAAAAGAAGAACCTAAATATATACAAGATATTATTGGTGGTAGGCCTGTTTTAGGGTATCCTTCTGAGAAAGGTGGTTTTAGATTAAGATATGGGAGATCTCGTAATACTGGTCTTGCAGCTATGGGAGTTAGTCCTGCTACAATGACTTTGTTAGAATTTATTGCAGTTGGTACTCAACTTAAAATAGAGCGTCCTGGTAAAGGTAATTGTGTTGTTCCAGTGGATTCTATTGAAGGACCAATTGTAAAACTTAAAAATGGCAATGTTTTAAAACTAAATTCTAGTAAAGAAGCAAGAGAAGTTAAAGGTAAAATAGCTGAAATATTATTTTTAGGAGATATATTAATTGCATTTGGTGAATTTTTAAGAAATAATCAATATTTACTTCAATCTGCTTGGTGTGAGGAATGGTGGATTGAAACAATTAAAAACAGTGAAAAAAATTCTTCTAACTTAGATTTAAATAAATTAGAACATTCTACTATTTCTGCTTCTGAATCTTTTAAGATATCTAAGGAATATAATGTTCCATTGCATCCAGAGTATACTTATTGTTATAATGATGTTTCAATTGATGATTTAAATTCGTTAATTGATTTATTAAATTCTTCAAGAGATTCTTATAATGAAGGAGATGATTTAAAATTAGAATTATCTTATCCTAAAAGAATTTTAGAAGTTATTGGTGTTCCTCATATTATTGAGGAAAATACCATTATCATAAATCCAGATAATGCTTTTGCTTTATTAAATACTTTAGTTAAAAAATTAGATAATTCTCATGAAAATAATTTAGAAGCTATTAATAAAATTTCACCTATTGAAATTATGGATAAAGCTCCGGTTTATATTGGTACTCGTGTTGGACGTCCAGAAAAATCGAAAGAACGTTTAATGAAACCTGCACCTCATGTTTTATTCCCTATTGGTAATGCTGGTGGTAGTAGAAGACTCATTTCTAATGCAGCTAAAAAAGGAAATCTCAAACTTGAAATGGCTAGAATGCAATGTACTAATTGTAAATTAAGTTCTTTTCATTCGATTTGTCCTCATTGCGGATCTTCAACAATTATCGGTCCATCAGGTAATAAGACAATAAATCTTTCTAAAATGCTTAGTAAAGCTTCTGATAATGTTGGTGTTCGTCGTGTTGATGAAGTTAAAGGTGTTATTGGTATGATTTCAGAATCTAAAGTTCCTGAACCTTTAGAAAAAGGAATTTTAAGAGCTAAAAATCAAGTTTATACATTTAAAGATGCTACTATTCGTCATGATTCTACAGATTTACCATTAACTCATTTTATACCTAAAGAAATAGGTGTTTCAATTGATAAACTTTTAGATATGGGTTATACTCATGATTGTTATGGTGAAGCTATTGAAAGTGAAGATCAAATTATAGAATTAAAAATTCAAGATGTTGTTGTTTCTAATGAATGTGGAAATTATTTAGTTAAAATAGCTAATTTCATTGATGATTTACTTGTTAGATTTTATGGTATGGATAGTTTTTACAATGTTGGGGAAAAATCAGATTTAATTGGTCATTTAATTGCAGGCCTTGCCCCACATACTTCTGCAGGAGTTCTTGGTCGTATTGTTGGATTCACTGATGCTCTTGCTTGTTATGCTCATCCTTATTTCCATTCTGCTAAGCGTAGAAATTGTGATAGTGATGAAGATGCAATAATGTTATTACTTGATCCACTTATTAATTTTTCGAAAACATATCTTCCAAATACTCGTGGTGGAAGCATGGATGCTCCTTTGATTTTATCTTCAAGAATAGATCCTGAAGAGATTGATGATGAATCTCATAATATTGATATTATGGAACGATTTCCTTTAGAGTTTTATGAAAAGACTAAAGATCCTTTAAGACCTAGTGATGTTTTAGATTTAGTTGATAATGTTGAAAAACATCTTGGAACTAAAGGACAATATGAAGGATTAATGTTTTCTCATAATACATCAAATATTCATGCAGGACCGAATATATGTCTTTATAAGACTCTTCCTTCAATGAAAGAAAAAGTAGAGTCTCAAATAGCTTTAGCTGAGATTATTAGGGCAGTAGATCAAAGAAATGTTGTTGAAGGTGTTTTATCTTCCCATTTTTTACCTGATATTATGGGTAATGTACGTGCCTTTTCAAAACAAAAAGTAAGATGTACGAAATGTAATAGTAAGTATCGTCGTATGCCTTTATCTGGAAAGTGTAAATGTGGTGGAAATCTTATTTTAAGTGTTTCTAAGGGATCTGTTGTTAAATATTTGGATATTTCACAAGAACTTGTAAATAGATATCCTGTTTCAGAATATCTTGTTCAAAGATTAGAAATTCAAGAATTTGGTATAAACTCTCTTTTTGAAAGTGATAAGTCGAAACAAAGTTCTTTGGATTTGTTCTTCTAATATGTTCGTAAGTAACCGAACATATTTTATACTAGTTATTTCATAAATATGAATTGAAATTTGGTATAACTAAAATTAAATTTATAAAAAATTATTTTATTTATGTGGGGTAAATTTTATGGATAAAAAATCAGAAATCGCTGAATATCTTTCTGGCGATGTAAAAATATGTGTTAAAAAGAATAATGGTATTACTGAAAGATTCAGCTATGAAAAATTATTAAAATCTTTAGTATTAGTTGAAGTTCCTTTCTTTGAGTCAGATAAAATAATTGCAAATATAGTATCTTCTCTATATGATGGTATTTCAACAAAAGAAATAAAAAATATAGTTTATGAAAATTTAGAAGGTGTTGATGAAGAAATAGCTAATAAATATTTAGCTAGTACTAAATTAAAAGTACGTACATCGAGGGATACTATTGAATCATTTGACATGTCAAGAATAGCTAATACTCTTGTTGAAGAGACTGGTGCTTCACAAGAAACTGCTTTTGAAATAGCTTCTGATGTTTGGAAAGAACTTAAAAAATTAAATGTTGAATATTTAACTGCACCTATGATTAGGGAAATGGTAAATACTAAATTAGTTGAATTCGGATTAGAAGATTTAAGAAGTAGATACACTCGTTTAGGTATTCCTGTTTATAATATTACTTCCTTAATTGAAGATGGTAGTAGGGAAAATGCTAACATGATTCATAATCCTGAAAGTATCCATAAACATGTTGCAGATGAAGCATTAAAACAATATGCTCTTTTAAAAATGCTTCCTTCTCATTTAGCTGATGCGCATATGGCAGGAGATATTCATATTCATGATTTAGAATTCTTTGCTGGTAGGCCTTTAAATTGTATGCAACATGATATTAGGACATTTATAAAGAATGGTCTTAAAGTAGATGGAACAGGAGATCATACTTCAGTTGCAGCTCCACCCAATCATATGGAAACTTTAATGAACCATACTGGCGAAATAATGCTTGCTGCACAACAAAACATGTCTGGTGGACAGGGTATGTCTCTCTGGAATGTTTTTGTAGCACCATTTGCTCGTGGTAGGTCATATGAAGAAATAAAACAAGCAGTTCAAATGCTTGTATATAATCTAAACATGGCTTATGCTGCTCGTGGTTCTCAAGTGCCATTTACAAGCTTAGCTTTAGAATTTGGAGTTCCTAAGTTTTTACAAGATGTTACAGCTTATGGTCCAAGAGGGGAAAAAGTTGGAACATATGGTGATTTTGAAGACGAAACAAGATTAATCCAAAGAGCTTTCACAGAAACATTACTTGCAGGAGATAATGATGGTAAACCTCATCTTTTCCCAAATACTATTTATTCCTTACGTGAAGACACTTTAAAGGGAGAATTTGATGAAGATTTAAGGCTTGTTCATGAACTATCTGCAAAATATGGATCTTCTTATTTTGTAAATATGTTACCAAAATACAGAAATCAAATGGCTAATTATATGGGATGTAGAACATGTTTACAGGATAATTGGACAGGTGATTGGGATGAAGATTGTTTAAGAACAGGTAACTTAGCTTATGTTACTTTAAACTTCCCAAGAATCGGTTATCAATCATCTGACGAATCTCAAGTATTTGAATATTTAGATGCATATATGGATTTAGCTGTTGAAACATTAATGCTTAGAAGAGAACAAGGTTTAAAATGTTTAAATGATTTTAAAATTTTACCATTCCTATCTCAAGAAGTAGAAAATGACACTTATTATAGAATTAAAAATTCTACTCTATCATTTGGATTTGTTGGTTTAAATGAAATGTTACTTTCATTATTTGGAGAAGGAATTGATAATCCTGAAGCTAATAAATTTGGTGTTAAATGTTTAGAATATATGAATGATAGAACTAAAGAACTTAAAAATGAAACTGGAATTAGATGGACTGTTTTACAAACTCCAGCAGAGTCTACAGCTTATAGATTTGCAACTCTTGATAAGAAAATACATGGTGATAAAGCTATTACTCAAGGAGACGGTAATGCTAGTTATTATACAAATTCATCTCATGTGCCAGTTAATGCTGATGTTTCTCTTGTTGATAAAATAAAAATCGAAGAAAAATATCATAGTTTAACTCCAGGAGGGCATATATTCCATGCATTTATGGGTGAATCTTATTCTGATCCTGATTCATTAATGTGTTTAACTGATAAAATAGCTAAAAAATCAGATATAGGATTTTGGGCTTATAGTTCTGCTTTAAGTTTCTGTATTAAATGTAAAACTTTAATGAAAGGATTAAATCAAAAATGTCCAACTTGTGGTGAACAAGAAGATGTTGAATGGTATGATAGAATAACTGGGTATGTTCAACAAGTAGGCCGTGCAAAATCATCTTCTGGTGGTTGGAATGCAGGTAAACGTCAAGAATTAGCTGATAGAAAAAGATTTAATTAAATCTTTTTTTAAATATTTTTATAGCTATTTTTAAAAAATTTTTATTTTTTTTTTGAACATACTCCTTTTTTCTTATTCTGAGTCTTACTCATAATTCTTATTTTGGGCTAATTTCATATATAATGCTGTATAATATTTGTCTAACCGATTTTTAATTTGTGTTGATGTTTTTATGGTTTTTGTTGAATCTGATATGAGTCAGACAAAATAGATTCTTGATAATGTTTTTTGATGATATTCCCGAGGATAATGTTTCTCGTTTTTTTGATGAATTTTGTGGATGTTTTTTTTGATAATGATATTGATTTGGAATTGGGTGAAAAAGGTGGTAGGCCTATTTTTCCTAAAAAATCTCTTTTAAAAATCGTTTTGTATGGTGAAATTAATCGTGTGAAGTTAATTGAAGACTTATCAGATTTAGTTATGAATCATTATTATTATAAATTTGTTGCAGATAATTTAAAACCTTCTTCTAGAACTTTGCGTAGATTTAAAAATGAATATGGATTTTTATTGGAATTTGTATTGCAATCCACTTTGATTAAAGCTAAAAATGATGAATTAATTGATTTTGATCATATTGCTGTTGATGGAACTATAATTAAAGTAAATAATTCTAATTATAATATTATTAAGTTAATGAAATTGATTTGTTATTAGATTTATTGAAACAAAAGCACCTCTAGAAACTTAAGAATTTTTTCTAAATTTGTATTATATTTGAGCTTAAATCATTTTAGTGTGTTATTTTTTTATATAGCTCGTCTTTGGTTGTAGTGATTTTTACTTTTGTAATCTGAATCGATTCTTTTTTTCTGCTTTTCTGTTGATTTTGGTATTAGATTTTTTTGTGCGGATATTCATTATTCTTTTTACTACTTTTTGTCTTTATGTGGTGTTTTCTGTGAACAGTCCCGATATTTCTACTTTGATTAAACCAAATAATACATTTAAATTTACTTTGTAATTCTAATTTAAGTTTTTTCCCTGTTTTTTCTTCTTTTTTTGCTTCTGTTGATAGTTTTGTTGCTATTAGGAAGTTGAATAGTAGTATATTGGAGTAAAAATCTTGTTGTATTATTGTTTTTCTGTGTCCTGTGAAATTTTCTATTTTTACACGATTTTTGAGTCTGTCGTAGTTGGTTTCTATTTTCCATCTTTTTCCGTATATTTGTTTTAAATCTTCTTTATTGGATTTGTCGAATGGTAGGTTGCTTATTAGTATTTCTGTTTCTCCTGTTTTTAATTTTACTTCGGTTATTCTTAGTTTAATGCTTCTTTTTCTAGTGCTATTTTTAATAGGTCTTTATCTTTAAAATTATGAGTTCTGCTTCTGTTTAGTTTAATTTCTATTTTTTCATTTTTTGTCTTTCTTTTTTAAAATTATCTTTTAGGTAATCGTATTATAAAGTTAGAATTTAATTTTAATGTGTATAACATTAGTTCTAGTGAGTTATATCCTCTGTCGTGTATTGTTATGTATTTGGTAATGTTAAATCTTATTTAGATTGTTTAAATGTTCTTTTGCTAATGTTATTTCATCAACAGACCGATCTGTTATTTTGGAAGTTTAGTATGAAATCTATTTTGTATCAACAATACAAGAGACTCTTGCATGTGATAATCTATTTTCTTAAAATAGTACTTTTCGGAACATTGAATTCTTTCTTTGTTAATTTTAGTATTAGGCAAATTAATTATACTACCATCACAAGCTAATATTAAATATCCTTTAAATTTATTTGAATCCTCATAATCTTTATATATTCCATCAGTATAATCCTCATTCCTCTGGTTCATAAACAACAGGATCTAAATAAGCTCTTGTTTACTCACATCCTGACTAGAAATCTCCATATTGTCATCCACCTGTTCGTTTTCTAATAAAATGATAAAACTTCAACAGCATTAGTACGACCACATTCAACTAAAAGATAAAGAATAATATCCTCCAAAGTCATCTTTCTATTCCTAACCAGTTTATTAGGTTCTAATACATACTTTTTGTCAAACATACTTATTAAAATTACTCCAAATCAAAAGAATAAACATTAAAATCCTTTAAAATCATATTAACACAAACCAAATTCAAACAAAAAATTACCAGAATCCACCAACATATCTCAAAATAAATAAAAAATTTTAATAGTTTCTAATAATAATATAAAACTAATAATATTTAAAATTAACTATAAATAAATATTAAAACAATAAATAATTAAATAAAAAGAACAAAAATAAGTATCAAAATAATAAAACAAATAATTAAGTAAAATAAAGAAAAAATATAAATAAAAATCCTTAAGTTTCTAGAGGTGTTTTTATATCGATATATTTTTATGTTTTTAAATTATAAGTTATTATAAGGTGAATTTTAATTTTAATAAAATTTACTTTATATTTTTATGATGATATTAGTTATTTATCATCTATAATTTATGAGTTGAAAATAATGAAAAGTTCTAAATATTTTTTAATAACAATTGTATTAATGCTTTTTTTGTGTATTAGTACAGTTAGTGCAAATAATACAGAGCTTATAGATAATGGAGAAGAAGTTTCAAATACAAATGATATAAATATTGAAGAATCATCAGATATTGAAATTACTTCTAATAGTTTGCCTTCTGTTTATGTTAATAGTAGCTCAACAAGTGCTACTGAAGATGGAAGTCAAGCAAATCCATATAAAAAAATAAGTTCTGCTGTAGGTAATTCTCCAAATGGTGCTAATCTTAATATAGCTAATGGAGAATATGTTGAAAATGAAAAAATCACTATTGAATCTGGTGATTTTTCATTTATTGGTGAAAATAAAGATGGAGTATTTGTAAAGTCAACTAATACTGGAAGCTTATTTGAATGTATTGATAAGGGAGTAAAATTAAGCTTTTCAAATATTACATTTTCTGGTAATAATGCAGGAAGTACAGCAGTAATAAAAATTGGTGGAAATGAATCTGTAAAAATTCAAAATTCTAATTTTTATAATTTCAATGGTAAATATGGTGCACTTCATTTGTATACAAGTTCAGATGCTAATGTAAATAACTGTAATTTTGTAAATGCCTCAATTACAGCTACTGCTGGTGCTGGTGCAATTTATTTAAGTGGTGCTGGAAAATATAATATTAATAATTGTAAATTTAATAACATTCTATATAATGGAAGTACAGGTTATATGTATGGAGTAATTTATGCATATGATGCAAATTCAGAAATTAATATTTTAAATTCCACTTTTACTAATTGTAAAGGTGTTGCATACTCTATAATATATGCTAGATCAAAAATTAACTTTATTAATTCAACAATTTCTAATTGTGTTGTTAATAAATCAAGTAGTGGATATCAAGGAGATAGTTTATTTTACACATTTACTACTGGAATTATTAATATCAAAGGTAGCATTATAAAAAATAATACATTGAGTAATTATCTTTTTTATAATAGGTATAAGTTAAACATTGATTCCTCTGCAGTTTATGATAATAAAATTTCTAATAAAACTTTATATAACTCAGCTACATGTAATTCTAGTGAAGTTTGGTGGGGAAATAATACTTTGCCTGATCTTGGAAATATGATACTTAGTAACTATACTACTATGAATGCAGATAATATTACAAATCCAGTAATTGCTGGAAACACAATTGATATAGATGTAAAATTTTATATAAATGGTACTAATCAAATAGCTAATATTCCTGATGGGATTGAAGTCATGTTTGATAGTGATGATGGTGTATTAAACTCTAGTTCTATTTTAACTAAAAATGGAATAGCTAAAGTAAAATTTATTACAAGTGCAAAAAATGAAAATTTAATTACTGCAAATTCTGGAAATCAAACTTTAATAATATCTGTTAATGTTTTATCTCCTGTTGGTCTTGTGTATGTTTCTAAAAGTGGAAACGATTCAAATAATGGTTCTAGAAATAGTCCTGTTTTAACAATTGCAAAAGCTATTGAACTTGCAAATCTTGGATCTGGTGAGATTATAATTCTTGATGGAGTTTATAATGAGTTTAATTTCAATATCACAAAAAATTTAACTATAACTGGTGGAAATAATATTGTCATCGACGCTAATGGTTCTGGTTCTATTTTTAATGTAAATCCTAATATTACACTTTATTTATCTAATTTAAATTTAACTGGTGCAAGAATTGCTTCTACAACTAGTACTGGTGGAGCTATTTATAATAATGGTGGAAAAACTATAATTAATAATCTTAATATCTATAATAATTCTGCAGGCTATGGTGGAGCTATTTATAATACAAATTCAGGAACATTGATTATTTCAAATTCAAAATTATATAATAATTCTAATACTCGTAGTGGTGGTTGGAATACTGGTGGAGGAGCTATTTACAATACAAATAATGCTATTTTAGATATTGATAATTCTGAATTCTTTGAAAATTTGGCTAAAGGTGATGGAGCTGTTATCCAAAGTTATAAAGCTAATTTAACGGTTAATAATTCTATATTTTATAATAATACTGCTACTGCATGGGGTGGAGCAATATTTTCTGAAGAAGCAAAAGTTTTAATAAATAATTCTTTGTTTTATAATGATAATGCAAACAATGGAGTATTATATTCTCGTAAATCAAATATGAATATTTTAAATTCTATATTTTATAATAATACTGCTACCTATTATCCTAGTATTTTATATAACTATGGTAGTGTTACATTTTTAGATAATTGTACTATTTTTTCTAATAATGCTAGAGATGGAATTTTCCGTATTGAAGATTTAACTAATATTAATGCTTCATTAACAATTGTAAATTCAAAAATCTATAATAATACAGCTTCTACTGGTCCAGCTATTATTTTTACTCAAAAACATAGTAGTTCAACTAATGGAATTTTTGTTAATATAAGTAATTCTATTTTAGTTAATAATTCTGGTAATAATTCTGTTTCTAATAACGATAGGCTCTTAGATTTAGTTAAAGTTTATATGAATAATAATTGGTGGGGGGATAATGATAATCCTTCAAAAATAGGATTAGCTAATACAAATCTATCCACATGGATTATTATGAATGTTTCTCATAATGGTACTTCTAATTTAAATATTGGAGATAGTGTTACTATTACTGTTGATTTTAATCATTATATTGATAAAAATAATAATACTAGTTTAATACTTGATAATTCTATTTTTAATGGATGGGGTGTTAGTTTTGATACTTCAACAGGTATTTTAAATTCAAGTTCTGCTATCATTCATGATGGAATAGCTAAAGTAAATTATAAAATTACTAATTTAAACTCTAATATAATTAATGTTCATGTAGATAATCAAACTATTACTATTAAATTAAATATAAGCTTTTATGATGGTATTATTTATGTTTCTAAAAGTGGAAACGATTCAAATAATGGTTCTAGAAATAGTCCTGTTTTAACAATTGCAAAAGCTATTGAACTTGCAAATCTTGGATCTGGTGAAATTATAGTTTCTAATGGAACTTATTTTGAAAGAGACTTAACTGTTAATAATAATTTAAACATTACTGGTGAAGGAAATGTTATTATTAATGGAGAAAATAAAGATTCTATTTTTAAGATTTTTCCATCTAATGTGATCATTAAAAATATTAAAATCATCAATGGTG
Source organism: Methanobacteriaceae archaeon (assembly GCA_020854915.1). Lineage (GTDB taxonomy): Archaea > Methanobacteriota > Methanobacteria > Methanobacteriales > Methanobacteriaceae > JAHKLT01. The sequence continues at coordinate 34,355 of JAHKLT010000043.1, forward strand.
AAAGTTTTAGTGGTAGTGGTGGAATATTTGTTAATATGGGTAATTTAACTTTAATTAACACTTCTTTGTTAGATTCAAAATCTAATGATAATGGAGGTGCTATTTATAGTGTTGGAAATTTAATTATTATTAATTCAACTATTTCTAATAATTATGCTCCAGGTCTTGGTGGAGCTATTTATATGGATAAAAATATAAATCGTGATAATGTACTTATAATTAAAAATTCTGTTTTTAATGGAAACCATGTTAAGGGTGATAGTAATAAAGGTGGAGGAGCTATTTATATGCAAGCTATTAATGGTGAAATAGCTATTGATAACTCTACATTTATTAATAATTATGTAACTGGTCCTTATAGTGGAGGAGCTATTTATTCCTTACAATGTGATTCAAATGTTAAAATTACTAACTCTAGTTTTATAAATAATTCTGCAAATCCTGCTGTTAATTATGGTGGGGGAGCTATTTGCTTTATCGGTGATAATTTTAGTCCAATGGGTTCATTAAATATTATTGATTCAATATTTTTAAATAATAAAGCTAATGGTTCTAATGCAGGTGGTGCAATTTATGTAAGATCTTCTACATTAAACATTAAAAATTCTGCAATAATAAACAATACGGACAACAATGGAATAGCTATTTATAGGGGAACTTCTTCTTATACATCAACAACAGTTAATGCTAATTATAATTGGTGGGGAACAAATGATAATCCTTCTAAATTTGTTGCAAATGGAATTAATATTAATCAATGGTTGTTTATGACTTTTGAAAATATTTCTACTATTCTTGTTGGTTCGAATGTTGAATTTATAGTTAAATTAAATAAATACACTAATGGAACTAATGTTTATGTCTATTTAGAAAAATTACATTTTGATTGTCAACTAAAAATCATTTCAAACGAGGCTACATTATATGATGATAGAATCTTAAATGGTGAATATAAATTTAATTATACTATTCCATCTAATTTTAAATATATCTCAGCTACTATAGACAATGAAACAATAACAATCTATTATATCAATGAAACAGACACAATTCTTTTTGTTGATAATATTACTAAGTATTATTTAGGTAATGAAAGATTAGAGATTTATTTAAAAGATGGTAAAGGTAATGCATTATATAATCAAACAGTTTTCATTGAAATCAATGGTCGTTTATATAATCGCACTACAGATAATAATGGATTTGCTTCAATGGGTATTAACTTGATTCCTAATACTTATTCTGTCTATGTTTACTTTAATGGTACTAATATTTATTCTAAATCTGATGCAAATGTTTCTATTTTAATTTTATCTACTATTCATGCTAATGATACAGTATTATATTATAAAGGTTACTATAAAGTTCTTGTATTAGACTCTGAGGGAAATCTTCTTATTGACAGTAATGTTAGTATTAATATTGATGGTATTTTATATTATACTTTAAGTGATTCTCAAGGAATAGCTAACTTTTTAATTGATTTAGATCCTGGTGATTATACTGTTACTGTTACTAATCCTAATGATAATTTGACTATTAGTAATACTATTACTGTTAAAGCTACTATTAGTGGTAAGGATATTGTTAAGTATTATCGTAATGGTACTGAGTATTATGCTGTTTTACTTGATAGTCAGGGTAATTATTTAGCAAATGGTACTAATGTTACTGTTAATATTAATGATGTTAATCATATTCGTCAAATGGGGGTTAATGGTACTTTAAAAGTTACTATTAATTTAAATCCTGGGGATTATAATATCACTGTTACTAATCCTAATGATAATTCCACTTTAACTAATAATATCACTGTTTTATCTACTATTAGTGGTAAGGATATTGTTAAATATTTCCGTAATGGTACTCATTATTTTGTTACTGTTTTAGATGGTGAAGGTAAAGCTATTGTTGGTCGTAATGTTACAATGAATATTAATGGTGTGTTTTATAATCGTACTACTGATAGTAATGGTACTGTAAGACTTGCTATCAATTTAAATCCTGGTAACTATACTATTACTGTTATTAATCCTAATGATGGATTAGAGATGAGTAATAACATTCTTGTTAAACCTACAATTTTTGGAGAGAATATTGTAAAATACTATAGAAATGGTACTCATTATTTTGTTACTGTTTTAGATGGTGAAAGTAAAG
>JAHKLT010000040.1 GCA_020854915.1 Methanobacteriaceae archaeon
TAATTAATTTATCTCTTTTTTTATAATTTACCATTATATCACATAATTTAAGAATTTAAATAATTAATTTATCTCTTTTTTTATAATTTACCATTATATCACATAATTTAAGAATTTAAATAATTAATTTATCTCTTTTTTGTCTGAAATTTATCCAGTATAAATCTAAAATAACTGCAAAAGCAATTGTTACAATAGCTCTAGCAAATCCTGGTTCTATTAATAATTTATCAAATTTACTCCAATGAGTAGGGCTATCCAAATATATGTTATTTTTTTTATCCATAAACTAACTGTTATTATTTAAGATTTATTTTTTTATAATAAATATCTTATTAAATATAATAAAGAATTTTTTTAGTCAAATCAATCTTTATATATTAGTTTTACTAAAATTATTCTTATGATTGACTCTATATTTCGTAGACTTAGGAAGAAACCTAGTAAAAATGAGGATAATGTTTATTCTCCAATGGATGATAGGGTGTTGTGGGTTAAATTATTACAAAAAATAGCTTGGCCAGTTTTAATTAATTTAAAAAGTAATAACCTTAAAAAAAACATGCCTTATGAATCTATTAATCCTGAAAGGAAGAAATTTTCTTATTTAGAGGCTTTTGCTAGGTTATTTTGTGGTATTTCTTCTTGGTTAGAGCTGGGTATTGATGAAACAGAAGAAGGTGTTATGAGAGGTAATTATATTGACATGACAATTAAGTGTTTAAATAATATTGTTAACCCAAATAATACTGATTATATCAATTTTAAAGAACCTAAACAATCTTTAGTTGATGCTGCTTTTTTAGCTCAAGGATTACTTAGATCAAAAAATCAAATTTGGTTTAAATTATCTATAGATACACAATCAAGAATAATTAAAGAATTTAAAAAAACTAGAGATATTGCACCTTATAAAAATAACTGGTTACTTTTTACATCTATTATTGAAGCAACATTACTGGAATTTACTGGGGAATGTGATCAAAATAGACTTACTTATGGAATAAATAAATTTAAAGATGAATGGTATCTTGGGGATGGAATCTATTCAGATGGGGAAAATTTTAGATTAGATTACTATAATAGCTTAGTTATTCACCCAATGCTCATAGATGTTTTGCATATAATGAAAAAATATGGAATAGATGATAATGGATTTCTAGATTTAGAAATTAAAAGATCAAGCAGATATGCTGCTGAACTTGAAAGACTCATCTCTCCTGAAGGAACTTATCCTGTTATTGGAAGATCAATGGCTTATCGAACTGGTATTTTTCACACATTAGCACAATCTTCTTTAATTAAAACACTTCCAGATTTTATCAAACCTGCTCAGGTTAGATCAGCATTTACTGAAGTACTTAAAAAACAATTTGCAGGTAATCAAAATTTTGATGATGATGGTTGGCTATGTATTGGATTAAATGGTTCTCAAATTGATATTTCAGAGTCTTATATTAATACTGGAAGCTTATATTTATGTTCAACAATTTTTTTACCATTAGGTTTATCTTATAATGATCCTTTTTGGTCAGAACCATTTACTGAATGGACAAATTTAAAAGCATGGGATGGTAATAAAGTTGTTGCTGATAGATTTATAGATTTTTAAGGTTTTATGATGGTTTTTAATAAATTAAAAGAAAAAATTTTAGAAAACAGTAAAAGCTATCAATTCTATAAAAATTTTTACATCGCAAATAAAGATTCTAAAAATAAAGTTGATGAAATAGCTACTCTTTTAGAAAATAAAAAATATACACGTGAAATTTTATATTCAATAAATTTTAATGATACAATTAGAGAATCTGAATGGTTAATTAAAAAAAATTTTTCATTAAATAAAAGTTCTTCTTCTTATTCATTTTTATATGTCTTATTTAGGATTTTAGATGAAATAAATCCTAAAAATATTTTAGAACTAGGTTTAGGTCAATCTAGTAAAATCACAAGTCAATATGCAAACTTCTTTGATTCTAATTTACTTATCATTGAAAGTGATAAAGAATGGATAGTTAATTTTTCAAAAAATCTATTATTATCTAATAATTCTAAAATCTTAGAAGTTCCAACAGAATATTTTGAATTTAATTCTTCAAATAATTTAAGATATAAAGACTTTTCAAATGAAATTTCAGATAAAAAATTTGATTTAATAATAATAGATGGGCCTTATGGCTATAATCAAGAATATCCACGATCTAATGTATGGAATTTAGTTAATAATATAGATAAAGAGTTCATTATAATTGTTGATGATTATGAAAGAGTAGGAGAACAAAATACTGTTAATGAACTTTTTAAAATTTTCAATGAAAATAATATTAATTATAAAACAGTAGAATTCGAAGGAATTAAAAAACAACTTGTAATTTATAGTCCAAAATATAAATTTGTAAGTTGGTATTAACTAAGTTCACTAATATTTCCATAATTAATTAATTTAATATCATCTGGAACATAAGAGATGATATTTTTTGTATCAAAGATTATAGGATCCTTCATATTATCTTTAATAAGATTATAATCTAAATTTTTAAACTCATTATGATCTGCAAGTATTAAAATAAGTGATGCATCATTTACACTATCTTCTAAATTTAAATATTCTTTATTTTCAATATGCGGATCATGAATAGCTATTTTATAACCTTTTTCTTTTAATAGGGAAATTATTTCAAGTGCAGGACTTTCTCTAGAATCTCCAGTATTTCCTTTATAGGAAACTCCTAAAATAGCTATTTTAGAATTTGATTCAGGTAAAATTTTTCTAACATTTTCTACAACAAATTCTGGCATACTATTATTAATATCTCTTGCTAATTTAATTATTTTTGCTTCATCTGGAGCTTTAGAATAAATAAAATAAGGATCAATAGCTAGACAATGACCTCCGACACCTGGTCCTGGAGAATGAATATTAACTCTAGGATGTTTATTTGCCATTTCAATAACATCTAATGAGTTAACTCCAATTTTTGCACAAATTTTTGTAAGTTCATTAGCTAAAGCTATATTAACATCTCTAAAGGTATTTTCCATACATTTTGACAGTTCTGCAGTTTTTGCTTCAGTTTCTATTAATTTTCCTTCAACAAACTTTTTATAAACTTCACTTGCTTTTTTAGAACATTCTGGGGTAACTCCTCCAATAATTCTATCATTATGAATCAGTTCTTCAATTATCTTACCTGGAAGCACTCTCTCAGGACAATGTGCAAGATATAAATCTTTTCCTATTTCAAATCCTTCTTTTTCAAAAATTGGTTTTATAATCTCATCAGTTGACATTGGAGCTATTGTGGATTCTATAATTACTGTATTTCCTTTTTCTAAATAAGGTAATATAGATTTACAAGCAGAAATAACATAAGTTAAATCACAACTATATGTTTCAGGAATATATGGTGTTGGAACAGTTATTATAAAAACATCTGCTTTATCAGGTTTTAATGAAGGATGATATAAACCATTTTTAAGCGCCTTAGATATTATATCTTTTATTCCAGGCTCTTCAATATGAATTACTCCATTTTTAAGGTTTTCTATAATTTCTTCATTAACATCTACCCCTGTAACTCCACAATTATGCATAGTAAAAAGAGCAGCTGTTGGAAGGCCAATATAACCTTGTCCAATAATACAAATTTTCATAAGAATCTTTTTTAAAATTTAATATAGTTATATATGACTTAATGAATATAAATATTTAATAGTATTTTAAAAGTAATTTTTTTTGTTTTAGGTGTTCATTTTGAAACTAAGCATTATTGGTACAGGATATGTTGGTTTGGTTACAGGAACTTGCTTATCTGAGATGGGGAATAAAGTATCTTGCATAGATATTGATGAAGATAAAATTAATAATTTGAAAAATAATATTATTTCAATTTATGAACCTAACTTAAAGGAAATGGTTAAAGATAATCAAGCTAAAAAGAATTTATTTTTCACAACTAACTATAAAAAAGCTTTAGATAATTCTGATATTTGTTTTATAGCAGTTGGAACACCAATGAATAATGATGGAACCACAAATTTAGATTATGTTTATGATGTTGCATTAAAAATTGCTAAGAACATGTCTAAAAACATGATAATTGTTGTAAAATCTACTGTACCTGTTGGAACTACTGAAAAAATAAAAGATATAATTCATAGAGAACTTAGAAAGAGAAATATCGATTTAAATTTTGATATTATTTTTAATCCAGAGTTTTTAAAAGAAGGAAATGCTGTTAATGATTTTATGCGTCCAGATAGAATTATAATTGGTGGTGGTTCTTCAAAAACCAAAGAAACCATAAAAGAACTTTATAGTTCTATCGTTATGAATCATGATAGATTTATTTTTATGGATATCAAAAGTGCTGAAATGACTAAATATGCTTCAAATGCAATGCTTGCTACTAGAATATCTTTCATGAATGAAATAGCTAATATTTGTGAAAAAACAGGAGCAAATATTAAAAATGTTAGAATAGGAGTAGGTAGTGATAAAAGGATTGGTTATGATTTTCTTTATGCTGGATGTGGTTATGGGGGAAGTTGTTTTCCAAAAGACATTCGTTCATTAATTAAAACTGCTGAAAAAAATGATTATTCTTCTATTTTACTTTCAAGTGTTGAAGAAGTTAATGAAAATCAAAAAAATGTCTTATTTAATAAAATTATTGAAAGATTTGGAGATGATTTAAGTAAATTTACATTTACAGTTTGGGGATTAGCTTTTAAAGCAGAAACAGATGATGTTAGAGAATCTTTTTCTTTAAAATTAATTGAAAAATTAATATCTAAAGGAGCTAAAATTAAAGCATATGATCCAAAAGCTATTGATTCTTTTAAAGAAATTTTTAAAAATAAAAACAATATTAAGTATTTCAGTAATAAAACTGATGCTTTAAAAGATTCTGATGCATTAATATTACTAACTGAATGGAAAGAATTTAGACATTTAGATTTTGAAGACTTATCATTAAATCTAAATAAAAGAATCATATTTGATGGTAGAAATATTTATAATAGAACATTTATTGAAGAAAATGGTTTTGAATTATATCAAATTGGATGTTAATGAAAATTTTTACCATTCCCATTCATTATATTCCAAAAATTATTAAATAAGGATCAGCCCATAATCCATTCGTACTTCTATTTCCTTCTTTTTGAAATTCTTCGAATATTTTTAGTTTTGATATTATAGTTGATTACCTAATATTTTTTAATATCTATATAAAGGTGATTTAATATTTATATGGGTATGTGTTGATTTTTCATTAAAAATTTTTATAGGGGAAACATCTATATTTTATTAAATTAAACTCTATTTATGAAGATTTTAATAACAGGTTCAAATGGAATGCTTGGAACAGATTTAAAAGAAGTCCTTAAAAATGAAGAAATAATAGATACAGATTCAAATTCATTAAATATTACAAATAAAGATTTCACAATTAATTTTATAAAAAAACACAATCCTGATATAGTTATTAACTCTGCAGCTTATACTGATGTGGATGGTTGTGAAACAAATTCTGATTTAGCATTTGAAGTTAATGGTGAAGGTCCTAAAAATCTAGCTATAGCTTGTAAAGAGTTAGACATTCCTTTAGTTCATATTAGTACAGATTATGTTTTCAGTGGTGAAAATGATAATCCATGGAATGAAAATGATGAAACTAGTCCTATAAGCGTTTATGGTAAAAGTAAACTAGAAGGAGAAATAGCTATTGAAAAAACATTAGATAAATTTTTTATTATAAGAACTGCATGGTTATATGGTCTTAATGGTTCTTCTTTTCCAAGAAATATGTTAGAACTTTCAAAAAATAATAAAGAAATATCTGTTGTTGATGATCAAATTGGAACTCCTACTTTTACCCATGATTTAGCTATAGCTATTTCAAAACTAATAAAAACTGATTTTTATGGCATTTATCATATCACTAACTCTGGGTATTGTTCTTGGTATGATTTTTCTAAATTAATCTTTAAATTAGCAAATATTGATGTTGATGTAAAACCTGTTTCAACAGATGAGTTTCCAAGACCTGCACCAAGACCTAAATATTCAGTTTTAGCTAATAACAATTGGAAAAAAAATAATTTTGAACCTTTGAGAGATTATAAAGAAGCTATTTCTGAATTTTTAAAGTTAATTTAATAGTAATTTTAATAAATTAGTAAAAATATACTATTTATAATTTAGAATGAGGAATTTATATGAAAGGAATTGTATTAGCTGGTGGTTCAGGAACTCGATTATATCCTATTACAAAGGCAGTGTCTAAGCAACTTTTACCATTGTATGATAAACCAATGATTTATTATCCTATATCTGTTTTAATGCTTTCAGGAATAAAAGAAATATTAATAATATCTACTCCAAGAGATTTACCTATGTATAAGGATCTTTTAAGCGATGGTAGTGATTTAGGTATTTCTTTTAGCTATGAAATACAGGAGAATCCTAATGGTTTAGCTGAAGCTTTTATTGTTGGTGAAGAATTTATTGGTAGTGACAATGTAGCTCTTATTTTAGGAGATAATATTTTTCATGGCCATAGATTTACAGAAATCTTAGAAAAATCAACTAAATTAGAAGATGGAGCAGTAATTTTTGGTTATTACACAAAAAATCCTGAAGCTTTTGGTGTTGTTGAATTTGATGATGATGGCAATGTGATTTCTGTTGAAGAAAAACCAAAAAAACCTAAATCAAATTATGTCGTTCCTGGTCTTTATTTCTATGATAATGATGTTATTGAAATTGCAAAAAATGTAAAACCCTCTGATAGGGGTGAAGTTGAAATAACTTCTGTAAATGAAGAGTATCTTAAACGTGGAAAACTTAAAGTTGAATTATTAGGTAGAGGAATGGCCTGGTTAGATACAGGCACTCATCAAGGTTTACTCGAGGCCGCTAACTTTATTGAAACAGTTCAAAAAAGACAAAGCCTATACATTGCATGTTTAGAAGAGATAGCTTACAATAAAGGTTATATCAACAAGGATAAATTACTTAAAGAAGCAGAAACACTTAAAAAAACAGATTATGGTGAATATCTGTTTAATTTAGCTTCAGATGACAAGTGATAATATGGGAAAATTTAAATTTACTAAAACAGAAATCAATGATGTTTTTATTGTAGAACCTGCTGTTTTTGGTGATGATCGTGGATATTTCATGGAAACATACAATGAAAACGATTTTAAAGAAGCAGGATATGATTTAACATTTGTTCAAGATAACCAGTCAAAATCATCAAAAGGAGTTTTAAGAGGCCTACATTTTCAAATAAATAATCCTCAGGGTAAATTAGTACGTGTAATTAAAGGTAAAGTTTTTGATGTTGGAGTGGATATGCGTAAAAACTCAAAAACCTATGGTAAATGGGTAGGACTTATTTTGTCTAGTGATAATAAAAAACAGCTATTTATTCCAGAAGGGTTTGCCCATGGATTTTTAGTTTTATCTGAAGAAGCAGAATTTGTCTATAAATGTACAAATTTCTATGATGCAGATGATGAAGGAGGAATTATCTGGAATGATACAGATATCGGTATAAAATGGCCATTAAATGGAATTGATGAGGTAAATCTTTCAGATAAAGATAGAGAATGGAAAACATTAAAGGAAACAAATATTAGTTATTAGAGTGAAAAAAATGTCAAAAATTTTAGTTACAGGTGGAGCAGGTTTTATTGGAAGTAATTTTTTAAAATACATGGTTCAAAAATATCCTGATGATGAATTTATTAATATTGATGCTTTAACATATTGTGGAAACCTTGAAAACTTGGAAAATATTAATATTAATGATAATTACACTTTTGTAAAAGGAGATATAAGAGATAAAGAATTAGTCAATAAATTATCTTCTGATGTAGAGTATATTATTAATTTTGCAGCTGAAACTCATGTTGATAGAAGTATAAAAGATCCAGAAATATTTATTAAATCTAATATTTTAGGAACTCAAGTATTACTAAATGCAGCAAAAAAACATGAAATTAAAAAGTTTTTACAAATTTCTACAGATGAAGTATATGGAACTCTTGGAAAAACAGGATATTTTACAGAAAAAACCCCATTAAAACCTAATAGTCCTTATTCATCATCAAAAGCAGGTGCAGATTTAATGGTAAGAGCATATTTTGAAACATTCAATTTACCAATAAATATTACAAGATGTTCTAATAACTACGGTCCATATCAATTTCCAGAAAAATTAATTCCTTTAATGATTTCTAACGCACTAAATAATAAAAAATTACCAATTTATGGGGATGGTAAGAATGTTAGAGATTGGCTTCATGTATATGATCATTGTACAGCTATTGATTTAGTTTTACATAATGGAAAATTAGGTGATGTATATAATATTGGTGGAAACAATGAAAAACAAAATATTGAAATTGTAAAATTAATTCTCAAACATCTAGATAAAGATGAATCATTAATTGAATTTGTTGAAGATAGATTAGGTCATGATAAACGTTATGCAATTGATTCTACAAAAATACAGAAAGAATTAGGATGGACTCCTAATTATACTTTTGAAACAGGAATAGAAGAAACAATTGATTGGTATTTGGAAAATCAAGAGTGGATGGATAATATTAAGTCTGGAAAATATAGAGAGTTTAATAATAAATAGGTGGTTTTATTTCTTCTAATGTTAAAATTTCTGTTGTGGTTCCTGTCTACAATATTGAAAATTATTTAAAAAAGTGTTTAGATAGTTTAATCAATCAAACATTAGAAGATATTGAAATAATTTGTGTTAATGATGGATCAACAGATAATTCACTAGCTATTTTAGAAGATTATGCATCAAAAGATAAAAGAATAAAAATAATCACTCAAAAAAATGGTGGATTAAGTGCAGCTCGTAATACTGGATTGAAATATATAAATGGAGAATACACTTCATTTATTGATTCTGATGACTGGATTGAGATAGATACTTATGAAAGCTTGTATAGCTTTGCTAAATCTAAAAATTTAGATATTTTAATGTTTCCTTTTAGTTTTTATAATGAAAACACAGCAGAAGTTTATAAAACACAATATACTTCTTTAGAAGTTGTTGATTCTCATTTGGATAATAAAATTTTCACATACACTGATGTTAAAGATGTTTTATTTAAAATAGCACATTCACCAGTTAATAAAATCTATAAATCTTCTTATTTATCAGATATTGATGCTCATTTTAAAGATGGACTTAATTATGAAGATCTTGCTTTTTTCTTTCCAACATTCATAAATGCTAAAAGAATCTCTATTATTCGTAAACCTCTTTATTTTTACAGAATTAGGGATGAATCAATATCTACATCTGGTGGAGAGGGATCTTATGATATCTTTAAAATATTATCTATTTTTTTAGACTTCATGAAGGAAAAAAACATTTTTGAAGAACTAAAACAAGAAATTTTAATGTATTTAATTGTTAATATTAAGTTTGTATATCTAAGACTTAATGAAAAATATAGAAATGAATTTTTTAAGTTAATTGAGGATGATTATAAAAAATTTAGTCTTGATCAAGTTGATGAAGAATATTTAAAAAAGTGGCATTTTGATGATAGAGTTTTTTATGAAGCTATTTCTAATTCAAATAATGGAAAGGAATTTGAATTAAATTATAAAATGAAATATTATGAATTTTTATATAATCATTATAATACTCTTTATAATGATTTAAAAAATGAAAATCAAAGACTTTTAGATGAAAATATTCTACTTAAAAATAAAAAAGAAAATAATAAATTTCCACAAAAAATATCAAGCTTTTTTAAAAAATAAGGATTTAAAACATGTCTTATCAAATCAGTGTTGTTATTCCAGTATATAATGCTCAAAAATACCTTAAAAAATGTTTAGATTCAATCGTAGGCCAAACATTAGGAATAGAAAATATAGAAGTTATTATTGTTGATGACTTTAGTCAAGATGATAGTTTAAAAATAGCTAAAAGCTATTTAAATAAGTATCCTTCTTTTAAATTAATCGAATTAGATTCAAATAAAGGTCAAGGTAACGGAAGAAATATAGGATTAAAACATGTTAGTTCTGATTTTGTTACATTCATCGATAGTGATGATTTTATTCTAGAAAATACTTTTGAAAATTCATTAAATAAAATGAAAAAACATAACTGTGAACTTTTAATATATAATTCTCAGTTTATATCAAATAATGAAGATATTCCTTTAGATGTCCATCAACTTGATATTAATGAAGATAAGGTTATAAATGATTTAAATGATTATCCTCAATTAATTTTTTCAACATCTGTCTGGAATAAAATATTTAATAAAAAATTATTTAAATTTTTATCATTTCCATCAAAATATTATGAAGATACAACTGTTGCAATAAATACTATTTTAAATTCTAATAAGATATATTTAAATTCAGAGTCAAAGTATTTTTATAGGAGAAGTGGGGATGATTCATCAACAACAACTACAATTTCTATTAAAAATTGTTTAGATTTATCTGAAACTATTTTAGAAATTTTTTCATTAGAAAAAACATATTCTAAATATTCTAAGATATTAAATATTATTAATTTAAAATTCACTAATGATATTTTATTTTGGATTTTTCACTATGATTGGTATATTGGGGAAGAAAAAAAGGTTTTAACTGAGATTGAAAAGTTTATAAATAAATTTTCTAAAGATGATTTTGATTTTTTAAAAGAATTAAAAGGAGATTATTATTTATTTGAGGATGCTATTTTAAACTTTAATGATTATGATTTTGAAACTTTTTTAGCTAAATATAAATATTTTAATAATTTACCTTATGTAAATTCAATAGCTAATCTTTATGTTGATACAGGACATGGTTTTAATGAAGATGAAAAAATTTCTATTAGATATGAACTTAAAGAAAATAATGATATAAGTTTTAACTTAAGTGAATTTAAAGATATTGTTAATTTACGTTTTGATCCTATTGAACAGGCATTTATAAAATGTAAGATATGTCTAGTTAGTTCAAATAATAATGAAATTAAAATAGCTGAATCTAATTCATTTAATAATTTAAATGATGAATTTCAAACCTTCACAACATTAGATCCTTTTTATATTTTAGATAATGATTTTGATAAAAATATTTCAAGAATTAATTTTAAATTTAAATTAGCTATTTTAAATAAGGTAAATTTAAATAATTTATTTAATGAAAAAGATAATATAATTAATAATCTTAGTTGTGAAAATAGACAATTTAAGAATTCAGATAAAAAAGGATTTTTTGGTTTAATTAAAAGGTAATGATTTTATGAGTGATGTTTCATTTTTCAATTTTTTAAAGAGGTCAAAACTTGATTATAATATGGCTAAATCCTATTATGATTCCTATGATAAAATCATGGAATTAGGACTTTTTGATAAGGAATTTTACTTAGCAAGTTATCCGCATATTGCAGAAGAGGATATTGATCCATTGGAACATTTTTTATTCTTTGGTTATGATGAAGGTAAATATCCAAGTCCTCATTTTAATTTATCTACTTATGTAAGTAAACATCCAAAAATTAAGATTAATCCATTAGTTCATTATGTTTTAGAAGGTTCTAAAGGTTATTTTTTTATTCGTAGTCCTGCTGATATAGCTAAAGAACGTTTAATTAATACTAATTCTTTGTTTTTAAATAATTATTCTTTTGATGATGAACCTCTAGTTTCTATTATAATTTTAAATAGGAATGGGTCAAAACATTTAAAGAGATTATTTACAGATTTTGATGAAAATACAAATTATAAGAATTATGAGATCATCGTTGTTGATAATGATTCTTCAGATGATTCTGTTGATGTTTTAAAAGAGTTTTCTAAATATTTGCCTATTACTATTATTGAAAATTCTGTTAATGTTTCTTTTTCTAAAGGTAATAATGATGCAGCTAAAATAGCTAATGGTGATTATTTACTACTTTTAAATAATGATATTGAACCTACATTTGGTTGGTTAAATGAGATGATGGGTGTTATGCTAAATAATGAAAATGTAGGAGCAGTTGGTGCAAAACTTGTTTTTCCTTATACATTTAATATGGAAAATCAGGAAACTTCTTTTTCAATTCAACATGCTGGAGTTAAATTTAGAGAAGAAATTACTCCTTATATTTATGGGCCCTATCATGAACATATGTTCTTCACTTCAATTTTTGATCATAAAGTAAATGAATTTAAAGAATCTATCTCTAATACAGCGGCAACTCTTTTAGTGTCTAAAGATATTTATTTAGAGTTAGGGGGTTTAGATGAAGGTTATTTTTATGGTTATGAGGACATAGATTTTGCGTTTAAATTATATACAAATAACTATAAAACATTTTATTGTCCTTCTGCACTATTATTCCATTATGAATCTGCAACTAGACTTAATGATGAAAAGGTACATGAGATAAATTTTAAAAATATATCTTTATTTAAAGATAAATGGGAAAATCTCCTATTTAAAGATATTTTAAAGGATAAAATAAGTCAAAATTATTTTTTAACAGAAAAAAAGCTGTATTTCATAATTTTCTCTGAAAATTCAAGTTCATTAATTTCAAAATTAATTAAAGATTTAGATAGCTATGAATATGATTTTAATTTAATATCTGATATGGATGATTACTTTATAGGATCAGATAGTGATATTTTAATATCATTTTCACTAAATTATAATATTAAAAAGATCATCTCTAGAGATAATATAATAAAAATATTAGTTTTAAATAGCTATGATGGAGATTTAAAAAATATTAATTATTATGATATTATTTTAACATGGAATGATGATATAGAAGAAAAAATTAAAGATCAATTTTCCTCTAAAAAAGTTTTTAAATTAGATAAAAAAGAAATTAATGAAATGCCTAGTGATGAGATACTTAAAGTTGTAAAAAAGGTTTATTTAGAATGAATTCTTATTTTAGGTTAAATTATGTATAAAGATATTTATAAAACATATAAACAGGTTGTTGATGATAATATTAAACTAGATTTGTTTAATCAATCAAAAAAATCAGCAGATAAAACAATTGAAGATATTAAAAACAATAAAATTGTTATTTATACAGCTTTTACAGGTGATTATGATTCTCTAAAAGAACCTGAATTTATTGATGATAATTGTGATTATGTATGTTTTACAGATAACCCTAATCTTAGTTCTGATTTTTGGGAAATTCGATTAATGGATGAATCTACTTTAGATAATAATCGTAAGGCAAAACAATATAAAGTTTTACCTCATAATTATTTCCCAGATTATAAATATAGTTTCTGGTTAGATGGAACTTTTAAAATAAAAGGTAGCATCCGTGAATACATCTATGAATTTATTAGGGCTGATTCACCAATTCTCTGTGTTATTCACACAGAAAGAGATTGTGCTTATGAAGAATTAACTGCATCTGTAAAGATTCCAAGATATCCTCGTGCAGTTATGGAAGAACAATTAATCAAATATGATAAAGAAGGATTTCCAAAGCATTATGGCTTACCTGTTCTTGGAGCTATTTTTAGAGAACATAATAATCCTGAAATAATTAAACTAATGGAAGATTGGTGGAGCGAAATAATAGAGTTTTCTAATCAAGATCAATTAAGCTTTAGCTATGTAGCATGGAAAAACAATATTCATCCTTCTGTAGGCAAAGTTTACTATTGGGATAATAAATATTGGGCAAAAGAAGGAGAATATCACCATAAAGTAGTTCTTTCCACACCAGTTACTAGTGATAATTTAAGAGCTAAAATTGGAGAAGAAGTAGATTCTTTAAAATCATACGATTCTATAAATTTATCAAAAGAAGAAATTTATCTTTTAATCAACGATGTTAAAGGATTAAAAAGTCATGATTTTGATAAAGGAGGTAGGATTGGATATTATGATCTTCAGATTAATGATATTTTAAATTCTAATTCTTTTAATATTTCAAAGCCTTTTAGAGATATTGAATCAAAAATTAAATCTAATCCTTATTTTTACACAGTTTCCAAATCTAAATTCCACTTTAATAAATATTTAGGCATATATAAAAGAATTAAAGCTTCTGGATTATTTAATGAAGATACTTATCGTAAAATTCATTCTATTGGTCATTATAATCCTATTATTCATTATATTTATCATACATCTAAAACAGACGATACTAATACTAAAATGCAGTACATTGATAATTTATTTGACTTTAATTTTTATATAAATGCTTATAATATTGCATCTGAAGATCCTCTTATTCATTATTTCTCAAAAGGATATTTTGAAGACAATTATATTAATAATGAAGATAAAGGGTTTGTCGAAGATATCTATACAGATTTTAATTATCAATATGAAAATGATCTCAAGTTTAGGATTTCTGAAGAAATATCTTCAAATCATTATATAACCAATCCAGATTTTACAATTCCATATATAGAATCTAATAAAGAATATAAAACAAATACAATTAAAGTTGGTGTCTTTTTAGAAGATAGCTATCTTAACATGAATGCATGTCCTTATCTAAGATTACATGGACCTTTAAAAGAATTGAGTAAAAGCAAAGATTTTCATTTTTTCATCTATGGAAAAGAAATTTTACCTATAATTAATAAAGAAAACTTTCTACAAGTTAAATCATTTGATATAATTATAGTACAAAGAGTTTCTCCTTATTTCGAAACTTTTATTAAAAAAGCAAATGAAAAAGATATTAAAATTATTTATGAGACTGATGATGATTTATTAGACCTTTCAAAAGATCATTCAGCATTTGAATATATTTCTTATCATTATGAATCTATAAAAAATTTTATGGATAATTCTGATATTATTACAGTTAGTACTGACGAGCTTAAAAATAGATTCTCACAATATGATAATGTAGAAGTAATAAA
The DNA here is from genome assembly GCA_020854915.1 of Methanobacteriaceae archaeon. Classification (GTDB taxonomy): domain Archaea; phylum Methanobacteriota; class Methanobacteria; order Methanobacteriales; family Methanobacteriaceae; genus JAHKLT01. The sequence goes on from JAHKLT010000040.1 coordinate 14,905, forward strand.
AAATTATTTTGCAAATGATATATTAAAAATGAGAAATTATAATATTAATACAACAGACACTATTAAAATAGGTTATTTTGGAACTTTTACTCATTGGGATGATCTTGCAATGATGAAAAAACCAATTTTAACATTAAAAAACAAAATGTTACAATTAGGTATTAACTTAGAATTTGAAGTTATTGGTGGATTTGAATTAAATGAAGATGAATGGATTAAAAGAATAGAACTTCCATTTTATCCAATGTCTTTACATAGTTTTTATAAATGGTTAGAATCAAAAATTAGCTGGGATATTGGTATAATTCCACTTACCTCTACAGAGTTCAATAAAGGAAAAAGTGAATTAAAATATATTGAATTTACAGCTCTTGGAGTTCCAATAGTTGCAAGTGCAATTGATATTTATAAACAAGTAATAAATGATGGATTTAATGGATTTTTAGCAAATGATGAAAAAGAATGGATTCAAAAACTTGAAGATTTGATATTAAATAAAAATATAAGAGAATTTATCTTAAACAATGCAAAAGAAGATGTATCTACTAATTATAGATTGAATAGTCGTGCTAAATCATGGAATAAAGTTCTAAAAAACTTAGTAAATAACTAAACTTTCCTTTTTAACCTATCAATAATATTCTTTGCCTTATATTTAAACCATCCTTTAGTAGTTTGTAAATCAGCTATTTGTAATTTTTTATTTTCTAATTCACTTTCTAATGACCTGATTTTTTTAGATGATCTAGATTCTTCTATTGATTTAAAAACTTCATCAAGTTCATCATTTTTTATGTTTTCCATTAAAACTTTATTTTCTTCGTTTTCTGGGAAAGGTTTAATATTTTTAATATTTTTAAATAAATAGCTGGACTTTTTTAATAGCTCTTTTTTTTCTTTAAGAGAAATTGTTTCACTTAATATTAAATCACTAAGCAATGTTGATAAGTGTTGATTAAAAATTGTATCATAATACTTACAGCTATTATTTTTTTTTAAAACATTCAATGTATGATCATAACCTTCAATTAAACCATTTAAATAATGTATTCCTTTAGAAAGACTAGTTGATGTTATTTCACCTTGTCTTAATCTAAAATTGTAAACAATATCATTTATAAAAACAATTTTATTTGCATTTAAAAAAGCATCAACCATAAATGTTAAATCTTCTGCGAAAACTTTCTCAGGAAATAGTATATTATTTTTTAAAATAAATTCTCTTGGAAAAATCATTCTCCAGATATTATTTATAGAAAAAAATAATGTATTTTCTCCTATCGAATTTAAAGTAGTGTCTTCTTGAATCCAATCCTCTGATATTATTTTTCCATCACCAAATGTTTGAAATTTACCAATAGCTACATCAGAAAAACTATTTAAAGTAGCATTGTATAATTTTTCAACAGCATCTTTCATATAACAATCATCGTGATCTAAAAACATTAAATATTCAGAATTAGAATTTTTAATAGCTAAATTCCTAGAAGCTCCAGGTGTTCCAGTTTTTTCACTTAATTGATAAGTTTTAATATTTTCATGTTTTAAACAATATTTTTTTATAATATTTTTAGTACTATCAGTTGAAAAATCATCTACAATTATTAATTCAATGTTTTCAAATCCAATTGTTTGATTTATAACAGAATTTATAGTTTTATCAAGGAAATTTTCACTATTATAGGTTGGAATTATTACACTAACCTTATATGTCATATTAAAGTTTTTATTCTAACTATTATATTAAACTTATTTTAGTTAATATAGTGATTAATTATAAAGCTTTTACAGTCGAATAAAAAAAGAAATATCAAAAAGATGAAAAATGATAAGGGATGGAAATATTGAATATAACTAAATAGTTTCTTTTGATAGTGATTTTGACAAAGTAAAGACATAAAAAGGATAGATTAAAAGATAGCCTAAAAAACATAATAATCCATATTTTTATATAATAAGATTTAAATTATTATTGTGATTATTTTAAATATAATTTAATGGTAAAATTATGGCCTTAAAATTAAGTAAGATTATTAAAAATCGAGTTTATCCTTATATATTTTTTAAATCTAATATTAATAGCTTTAAAATAATTAAATTATATAAAAGAATAAAAAATTTAGTGTTAATTGATAAAGATACTTATTTAAATACTCATAATACTAATAATTTAGATTATATTTTACATTATATTTATTTTGGAAGTTTAAAAGATGATATATCTTTAAAAAAAGAATATATTAATCCTATTTTTGACTTAGATTTTTATAAAGGTAATTATTTAGAAAATTCAAGTAATGATCCCTTAATCGATTATGTATCTTCTGGTTTTTTTAAAAATTATTTTATAAACTATTTTGATAAAGGATATATTGAGAATTTAAATGATACTGCACTAAATCAATTTTATCTAGGATTTAGTGAAGCTATTAATGAAGAATTTCAAAATAATTATTATTTAACAGATAAAAAACTTATAATTCCATATATTGAATCAAATGAAATATTTAAAACAGACACTATTAAAGTAGGTGTATTTTTAAATGATACTTTTGAAAATTTAGCTCCTTGTCCATATTTAAGAATTCATGAACCACTTAAAGAGCTTAGTAAATCTAATAAATTTCATTTTTTTATTTATGGGATGGATAGCTATCATTTAATGGATTTTAATAAAATATTAAATAGTAAAGTATTTGATATTATAATTGTTGAGAGAATTTTACCATTTTTAGATATATTGGTTGATAAAGCCTTAAAACATGGTATTAAATTAATTTATGAAACTGATGATGATTTACTTTCAGTTGAAGAAAATAGTCCTTCTTTTGAATATGTTGATAGATGTAGGAATGAAATAACTAATTATATTAATAATTCAGATATTATTGTTACTGCAACGGATAATCTAGCAAGAAGATTTAATAAAGACAATGTTGAAGTAATTAAAAATTATCATGTAGATAGCCTTCTTCCAATAAAAGATTATAAGGAAAATAATTCTAATTCAATAAAAATTGGTTATTTTGGAACAAAAACACATTCAAAAGATTTAGCTATTGTTAAAAATGTTTTTAAAAAATTAAAATCTGAAATTAAAACTGAATACGATATAGATGTTGTCTTAGAAATTATTGGTGGTTTTAATGAAGATTATAATGAAGATTGGTTTTCTAAAATAGAACTTCCTGAAAATTCTATGGATTTTGAATTTTTCATGAAATGGATTTATAATAAAGTTGACTGGGATATTGGAATAGCTCCACTTGAAGATTCTTATTTTAACAATGGTAAAAGTGAATTGAAATATATTGAATTTTCTGCATTAGGGATACCTGGTGTTTTTAGTAATATTGAAGTTTATAATTCAGTTGTTAAAGATGGTATTAATGGATTTTTAGCTTCAAATGATGAAGAATGGTTTGAAAAACTTAAAAAACTTATTATTGATAAAAATTTAAGAAAAGAAATTTTATCTAATAGTCAAGAAAACATTTTAAATAGTTATTCTTTGGTTGATAGAGTTAAACAATGGGAAAAAATCTTAATTAATCTATCAAATTAAAGTATAAATAATATTAAATTTAGATAATTACTTTAAGATTGATTTGATTTTTATGGTTGATAGTGAAAAAATTGATCCTTATAAGGTTATTGAAAAAAGACATGAATCTAACGTTGATACATTTGTTTTAAAAGAATTATTTTCTCCATTTAAAAAAGTTGATGAAAAAATGGTAGAAGATATTAAAAAAAATAAATTAATAATTTATACAGCTTTTACAGGTGATTATGATAGCTTAAAGGAACCTGAATTTATTGATGACAACTGTGATTATGTTTGTTTTAGTGATAATCCAGATTTGAGTTCTGATATTTGGGAAATTCGCCAAATGAATGAGTCTAATTTAGATAATAACCGAAAAGCGAAACGATATAAAGTTTTACCTCATAATTATTTCCCAGATTATAAATATAGCTTTTGGATAGATGGTACTTTTAAGATTAAAGGAAGTATTCGTGAATATATTTATAAATATATTAATTCACCAATGTTATGTGATGTACATCCTGAGAGAGATTGTCTTTATGATGAAGGGGCTAGTTCTCGTGAATTTCCAAGATATTCTAATTTTATACTTTCTAAACAAATTGAACGTTATGAAAATGAAAAAATGCCTAGACATTTTGGTCTTCCAGTTTTAGGAGCTATTTTTAGAGAACATAATAATCCTAAAGTCATTGAACTAATGGAAAAATGGTGGGAAGAAATTACACTTTATACAAATCAGGATCAAATAAGTTTAACATATTTAATGTGGAAATCAGATTTTCATCCCTCTGTTAGTGATGTTTATTATTGGATTAATAAATATTGGGCAAAAGAAGGTGATTATCATCATAAAAAAGAAATTACATCTCCATTGAATAGTGATAATTTAATTAATAATCTTTCAGATAATATTAAAGATACTAATGAAATAAAAAAAGAAGAATTATACTTATTATTTAATGATATTGATACTTTAAAGTATGAAGCAAGTCAAAAAGATAAAATATTAACTGTTAAAGAAAATGAAATTAAAAATTTAACAAGTACTGCTTCATGGAAACTAACAAAATCTTTAAGGTTTTTAAATGGACTTTTTAAAAAAAAATAAATCATAATTTTGGAGACTAATTAATGAATATTATTAAATTGCCTAGATATTTATTGCATTCTAAATTTAACTTTAAAAATTCTTTTATTTTAGCTAAAGCACACGATGAAATTGTTAAAAGTGGGTTATTTAATGCTGATTTTTATCTTGAACATTATCATGAGGCAAAAAAATCTTTAATGGATCCTTTAGATTACTACTTATTACATGGCTATAAAAAGGGTCATATTCCAAGTTTAGATTTTGATCCTGACTTTTATTTAAATGTTTATCCTGATGTAAAATACAGTGGTATAAATCCTCTTGTACATTATGTACTATATGGTAAAAATGAGGGTAAGTTAATACAGAAATCATCAGCTGTTTTAAGGAGGAAAGAGATTATTGATACGAATTTTAACCTTCTAAATAATCATGAATTTATTGAAAAACCGCTTATTTCTATTATTATTTTAAATAGGGATGGTTTACATCATTTAAAACGTTTATTCGTTGATTTTGATAATAAAACAAATTATAAGAATTATGAAATTATTGTTGTAGATAATGCCTCTTCTGATGGATCTGTTGAATTTTTAAAAGAATTATCTACAGATTTACCTATAAGGATAATTGAAAATAGTGTTAATATTTCTTTTTCAAAAGGAAATAATGATGCAGCTAAAATAGCTAATGGTGATTATTTATTACTTTTAAATAATGATATTGAACCTACATTTGGTTGGTTAAATGAAATGATGGGAACCATGCTTAATAACCGAGATGTAGGGGCAGTTGGTGCAAAACTTATTTTTCCATATTACTTCAGTAGAAAAATGAAACATAAATCTTTTACAATCCAACATTGTGGGGATATATTTTCTGAAAGGATTTATCCATGCTGTTTATATGCAAAAAATAAATCTCATAAACATGGTATATTCGATAGCTCTGTTAACGAAGATAAAGAATGTATTTCTGTTACTGGAGCAGTGATGCTAATTAAAAAAGATATTTATGATAAATGTGGTGGCCTTGATGAAGAATATAATTATGGATTAGAGGATGTTGATTTTACTCTTAGATTATATAAAAATAACTACAAAACTCTTTATTGTGGAACTGCATTACTATTTCACCATGAATCTAGTACTCGTTTGAAAGATAAAAACTATTTTGACAATGATAAACATAATTTCAAGATTTTTTGGAATAAATGGGGAGATTATTTATCTAAAAATATGTTAATTGATAAAATACATGAAAATAAATTTTTTACAGAGAAAAAACTCAAAATAACCTTTGTTGATACGAATTTTAAAAATCATAATGATTCATATAAAATGATTAAAGGTTTATCAAAAGAATTTTATAAATCTAATTATGATATTGACCTTATAAGCGATGCTGATGATTATTTTTGTGGTAGCTCTTGTGATGTTTTAATTTCTTTTGATTTAGATTATGAACTTGAAAATTTAGAAGCAAGGGATGATATAATTAAAATATTTTCATTGAATAATTTTAATTTTTCACAAGAAGATGATTTTTCAAAATTGAACCATTATAATATTATTATAACATCAAAAAGCTATATTTATACTTACTTAAAAGAAAATATTTCTATTAATAAGCCTATTTTTAATATTAGCAATGATTCTAATAAAGACCATGCTGAAAATATTTTATTTAATATTGAAGCTATTTTAAAAAATAATGAATGGTTTTCACCTAATTAGTGATTTTATGAGTCTTAAATCATTTATTTCAAAATCACCTTTTTTATATATATTATTAAAGTCTCCTAATTTAAAAATAGCTAAATTAAACTTTAAAGCTTATAATATTATTAAAAAAAATATTTTATTTGATGAAGATTTTTATTTAAGTGAATATAAAAACCTTGAAAAATTAAAAATAGATCCTATTTTACACTATATTTTTTTTGGTTTTAATGAAGGAAAAGATCCAAGCCCAAACTTTGATAGTCTTTTTTATCTTAATGAATATGAAGATGTAAAACCAAGTAAATTAAACCCATTAGTTCATTACACTCTTTATGGATTAAAAAAGAATAGAAAAACAAGGATTAATGATAATTTCCTTTCATTAGAATCTAGTGAAATTGAGGATATCTTACTTAAAAAGAATTTTTTTTTTAATAATAAAAATGATAAAAAAAGAGTTTTATATATATTACATGAGAAAATCAATGTCTTAGGTGGAACAGGTTATATTAATCAGGATATTATTAATATAATGGATGAAAAATATGAAACTTTTATTTTAAGCTTAAATATTAATTTAATGGAATTATGGAAAGTATCGAATAATAATTTTAAAAAAATATCTGATTGGAAAGTAGATATCAATAAACCAGCTATTATTCATGATTATCATAGTGAAAATTCATCTAATGAATTAAAAGATTATTTTTATAATAAAGAACTTCGAAATATCTATTTTAATGTAATATATAATCTAAAAATAGATTTTATCCATATTAATCACCTAATAAACCATAGCTATGATTTAATAGATATGATTAAATTTTTTAAGATCCCATATATCATAAATATTCATGATTTTTATTATTTCTGCCCATCAATCCATCTTTTAAATAAAAAAGATAATTATTGTAGTGTTAGATGTTTAAAAAATAGTTGGGATTGTAAAATAGCTCAAAATACAGAAAAAATAATTCATTTATGGAGAAATTACACATTAAAAGCTATTAATGAATCTGATTTAGCTATTTTTCCAAGTGAATATTGTCTAAACTTTTATGAAAATAATTTTGAAGGTATAAAAAAAGAAAAATTATTCTTAATTAGTCCTGGAAGAGATTTTAAAAGAAGCTCTAAAAATTATACAAAACCTAATAATTTTCCAGTTAAAATCTTATTTCTAGGTCACATTAGTCCACATAAAGGATCTTTATTTATTAAAGAAATTAAAAAATTAGATAAAAAAAATAACTTAGATTTTCATTTTCTTGGAACAACTATTCCAAATTTAAATCAATATGGAATAAATCATGGAAGATATGATAGAAATGAATTAGATGATTATTTAAGTGATATTAAACCTTCATTTATAGGTTTATTTTCAATTTGTCCTGAAACATACTCTCATACATTAACTGAAAGTTGGAACTCCAATATTCCTGTGATTGGGACTAATTTAGGAGCTTTTAAAGAAAGAATCAATAAAACTGGTGGGGGATGGCTGATTAATCATGAATCTCCAAAAAAAGCATATGATGAAATAATTAAAATAAGTGAAAATAAGGAAGATTATTTAAAAGTTATTGAAAACATAAGTAACATTAAATTCAAATCTAAAAAAGAAATGGGTGATGAATATAAAAGAATTTATAATGATCTAATTGAGGATTAAAAATGAATAAATATAAAGTATCTGTAATTATTCCTACATTTAACACTGGTGACTTGTTAAATGATTTGTTTGATTCTTTATTAAATCAAAGTTTAGGTTTTGAGGATATTGAGGTGATTTTTGTTGATGATGCCTCAAGTGATCAGTATACTTTAGATTTAATTAATAAGTTCACATCTAATTATTCTAATTGTAAAGGTGTCTTTTTAAAGGTTAATTCTGGTTTTCCAGGTAAACCTCGAAATATTGGAATTAAAGAGTCAAGTTCTGACTATGTTATATTTGCAGATCATGATGATACATATGAAAAAAACACATTAGAAGTTTTATACGATGAAATTACA
>JAHKLT010000029.1 GCA_020854915.1 Methanobacteriaceae archaeon
AACCTCGAAATATTGGAATTAAAGAGTCAAGTTCTGACTATGTTATATTTGCAGATCATGATGATACATATGAAAAAAACACATTAGAAGTTTTATACGATGAAATTACAAAGAAAAATGCAGATATTACAATAAGTAATTACTATAATGTTTATCCAGATAGAAAAGAAAAAGTAAAAACTCCCTTCACTCAAAATTATAATGAAATTAATTGTATTGATGAGGATTTAAGATTTTTTGAAATTGGTCCAAGTATATGGACAAAGTTATTTAGGAAAGATTTCTTAAATGAAAATAATATTGAGTTTATGGAAGGAATTTTAGGAGAAGATTTACATTTTTATATAAATTCTTTACTTAATAGTTCTAAAACAATTTATTTAAATGAATTTTATGGATACAACTATAAAATAAGAGATTCTTCTAATGATAAATCAACAATTCATATTAGAAACAAAAATTATTTAAAACAAATGATCGTTGGTTATTATAATACTTGGGACTTACTTAAAAATAAAAATAAAGAAAAATACTTCTCTAATGTATTTTTAAGACATATTGTTTATTGGATTACTAGCTTAATCGTTAGTGATATTTCTGATGATAATAAAAAAGACTTAATAATTGGAATTAATCCTTTATTAAAAAAACAATTATCTTATACTCCAAATTTCAATGAAAAAAACTACACATCTCTATCAAAACCTATTTTAGAAGATAATTTTGATGATTTAATTAAGAAGATCAATAAAATTAAAAAGATTAGAAACATTAAAAATAAATTTAAAAAATCATTAAAGTTTTTTACTAAAAATAATTAATTTTATATGTTATTTTACTTAAATTAAAATTGAGGTTAAATATGGATAATAAAGATAAATTAATTTTTGCTGTTATTATTATTTTTGTTGGGATATCAGTTTTCTTAGTAGCTACTTATGATTACAATGAAAATCAGGTTTATTCCTTTGGTGATAAATTTACAATGGAAGTTCCTGCAAATACTAATTTTATTTCAAATGAAAGTAATCCTATTTTAAACTATTACACTGATTCAAAAAATAAGATCTATGTAGGATTTCTTGATTTGGGGATGCTTAAATCATATTATAATATTAGTCAAGATCAACCCTTAAATGAAGAGGCATTTAATAGCTTAATAAGCACGGAATATAATGAAATTTCTACTGAAGAGTTAAATTCTAAAAATATTACTTTTTATGAATCTAAACTAAATGAATCTGGTGTTGGCCTGGTTTCTTTAAATGATACAGAAATTCCTGTTGATTTTGATGCAAAATATGCAGCTATATATTATGATGATAATAGATTAATAACTGTTGAATCTGATGACTTAGATAAATTAAAAGATTTAGTTAAAACTCTTGAAATTAAATCTTAATTTTTTTATTTTCTTTTTGAGGGTCGGCCAAAATTCAAAATCATTTTCTTAAAACGATAGATTAATCCTTTGTTTGAGATTTGAAGAAACATCTTTCTTGAAAAAGGTATTTTTATCCGACACTCTTTTTAATATAAAAGTAATCTTTTTATACTATACTTATCAAATATTTATTAAATAATTTTTTTAGTTAATAATTAAGTTTTTATTTAAAATAACTGTGGTATGTGAATATGTTTGATAATAGACTTTTAAGAAATTTCTCTAAATACTCTTTTTTACTTAAAGAGCTTGTTAAAAGGGATATCAGTGGAAAATATAAAGATTCTACTTTAGGCCTTTTTTGGAGTTTTTTAAACCCTTTATTATCAATGATTGTTTTAACTATGGTTTTTTCACTTATTTTTGCAGGATCTATTCCAAATTTTCCAGTTTATTTATTAAGTGGTAAATTAATTTTTGATCTTTTTGCAAATTCAACACAAGGAGCTATGAATTCTATTAAAGGGAATGCTGAAATCATTAAAAAGATTTATGTTCCGAAATATATGTTTGCAATTGGAATTATTTGTTCGGAATTTATTAATTTTTTAATTTCGTTAACTGTTTTAGTAGCGGTTATGATTGTAACAAATGCACCTTTCCATTTTTCACTTATATATTCTCCAATTCCAATATTTTTCATATTAGTACTAACTACTGGGGTTGGTTTAATATTAGCTACTTTAACAACATTTTTCACAGATATTAAATATCTATACGGAGTTATTGTAATGTTACTTTCATTTATGACTCCTTTATTTTATCCGATTGATATTATTCCAGTACAGTATCTTTTTGCTTTTAAGCTAAATCCTCTTTATGCAGGTGTTGCTAGTTTTAGGGATATTGTTTTAAATGGAATATTTCCTCAAACAACTCCACTGCTTTATTTGATCTTTACATCAATATTATTATTAATAATTGGAATTATTATATTTTATAAATACCAAGACAAATTTGTACTTAATTTATAGGAGATTTTACTATGACTACTCAAATGAGATATCCAAATAAAGTTTTTCAAGAAAAAGAAAAAACTAATGAGAAAAATTGGGATAATCTTGATAATATTAAGTTAGATGACTGGGAATCACTAGCTAATTGTGATTTAAATTCTATACATAATAATCCATCTCCAATTTATCTTAAAAACTTTAATTTTAATATTCCAAATGATGCAGTTATAGAAAATATTCATGTTGAACATGATTATCATAGAGAATTATCTCAAACACCAATAGAAATTGAAGCACCTAAAATTAAAATTATTGCAAAAGGGGAATATTTAGAGGAACAATCACATTTAGATGCTGGTGTTTTTCCAACTGAGCGAAATTTAGTTTTTGAATGTGATGATTTATCTCCAAAAGACTTAAATGATGAAGGTTTTAAGGTAGAAATTATTTTTCCTGAAAATTTAAATAAACATGAAGGATCATTATATTTAGATTTTATTCGTCTTAGAGTCCATTATGAAAATAAAAGATATCTTTTAACTTCTGGTGAAACTAGTAGTTATTTCCATGATAAAGATAAACCTTTACAAAAAGCTATTAATGATACTTTTAAATATACATTATCTTTTAGAAATGTGAATGGTATTGGGAAAAAGAAACAAAAAGTTGAAATTCATGTTCCAGATGGTATTGAAGTTGAAAAATATTATTATAAAGCAAGTAAAGTAAATAAATTAGATGAGAAATCAGATTTCATTGAAGCTCAAGACGAATTTGATGAAGAAAATCTTATATGGTATCCATCTGTTAGAGGTAAAGGTGTATCACGAATTAGACTTCTATTTAGGTGCACTAAAGAAGGATTAAAAAAAATATATGCTTTTAATGAAAACACAGAGATTACTCCAAATTTTTATGTTAATGTTCGCCCTGAAACATATGAGTCTAAACCTAGTAAATTTGAAATAACAATGAATAAATGGAGTAGTGAGCTTGAAGATGATGATGATTATGTTGAATTAAATAAACAACTAGCTATTAGAGTGAATAGTGTTTCAATGGAATTTGAAATGGCTCAGGAGAAAGTTGATAATTTAAAAGAATATGTTATTAAAGGAATTAAAAGAGAATTAAAACCTAAATCTAATTTTAAAGCTTTAGATGATGTATCATTTACTATAAACAAAGGTGAAAGAGTAGGTATAATTGGTTTTAATGGCGCTGGTAAAAGTACTCTTTTAAAAATATTATCTGGGGTTTTAAAACCAACAAAAGGAAAGATATATAAAAATGGTAAGATAGCTCCTCTTTTAGAACTTGGTGCAGGTTTTGACCATAATTATAATGGTAGAGAAAATATCTTTTTAAACGGAGCTATTTTAGGTTATTCTAAAGAGTTTTTAGAAAGTAAATATGATGAAATAGTAGAATTTTCTGAACTTGAAGATTTCATTGAAGTCCCAATTAAGAATTATTCCTCAGGTATGAATGCGAAATTAGGTTTCTCAGTAGCTACAATTGTTGAACCAGATATATTAATTTTAGATGAAATACTGTCTGTTGGAGATGTAAGATTCCAAAAAAAAAGTGGAGACAAACTTAAAGAAATGATGGGTTCTGGTACAACAGTTTTACTTGTATCACATTCAACAGCTAAAATTAGGGAGCTTTGTAATAGAGTGATATGGCTTGATCAAGGAGAACTTATTATGGATGGTGATGTTGATTATGTCTGTGATGCATATATTGAAGCAGCAGAAAAGGCTTCTGAGGATGAAAAAATAAACTTAGAATTTGAATAGGCTTATTATGTATTTAAAACACAAACTTTTTGCATTATTATTTAACTTTTTTAACTTATTTCCTTTAAAAAATAATTATGTTTCCTTTATAGGAGATTCTAATAACTCTTTTAATAGTAATTTTAAATTTATAAAAAAAGAGTTTGATAATCATGGAAATTTTCATTATAACTTTTTTTATAAGGATAAATTTTCTATAAAATCTTTATATGAAATTGCTTCTTCTAAATATATTTTTTTAAATGATAATTTTTTTCCACTAGCTTTTATGAACTTTAAAAAAGGTGTTAAAGTTTCACAGTTATGGCATGGAACAGGTGCATTTAAAAAATTTGGTGCTTCAGTAGTTGAAGATAAAGAAGAACTAGCTATTATAGAAAAAGCATCAAATAATACTGATTATCTTTTTGTAAGTTCTGATAATGTAAAAAAGTTTTATAAAAAAGCTTTTTTAATTTCTAAGAGCAAAATTAAATCTTTAGGAGTTCCAAGAACTGATTATTTTTTTGATAAAGATTTAGACATAAACGAATTAAAAAACAATTTTTATAAGAAATATCCAGAATCTAAAAATAAAAAAATTGTTTTATATGCTCCAACTTTTAGAGACACTGAGAAATATAATGATGTTTTTAAATTTTTTGATTTAAATCAGTTTAATGAATTGTTTTCTAATGAATATATCTTTACATTAAGATTACATCCTAAAATAAAGAATTTTATTAGTAAAGATCTTTTTAAAGAGAATAATTTTATTGATTTAAGTGATTATGAAAATGAAATGGAACTTTTACTTATTGCAGATATTTTAATCACTGATTATTCATCTATTATGGTGGAATTTTCGATTTTAAATAAACCTATCATGTTTTTTACATATGATTTGGAGTATTATTTAGATAAAGATAGAGGATTTTATTTTGATTTTGAAAAATTGGCACCAGGTACTATTTCAAAAGATTTTAATCAATTGATAGATAATTTTAAAAATATTGATTTTAATAATATTAATAATAAGAACTTTCTAATCTATCAATTTAATGATTTAGATGGTAAAGCAAGCGAAAGGATTGTTGATTTTCTTATGAATAATAAGTGATAAAATGGAAAAAATTAAAGTATCCGTTATAGTACCAATATATAATGCATCAACATATATCTCTAAATCACTTTCATCTATAATTAATCAAAATTTTAAAGAATTTGAAATTATTGCAGTAAATGATGGTTCAAGTGATGATAGTTTAGAGAAAACTGATGAAATATTGTCTAAATCAAATATTCCCTATCAATTAATACATCAACAAAATAAAGGTGTAGGAAATGCAAGAAATAAAGGTTTGGAAATAGCTAAGGGAGACTATATATTATTTGTTGATGATGATGATTCTATAAGTAAAAATCATATAAACTACTTATACGATTCTATTAGTGAAAATAATACAGATTTTTCTTTTGGAAAACTTTTAAAGATTAATGAAAAAGGGGAATTATTAACGGACCTAAAGCAATATAAATCTTTAGAAGAAAAAAAAGTTTTAAAAATTATTGAATTAATTGATTTAGACTTAAAAATGAAAATACCATTTAGTTTTTCTCAAATTCTATATAAATCATCTATTCTAAAAGAAAACAATATAATATTCAATGAAAATTATGTATATGGTGAAGATACAGATTTTGCACTAAGAGCATTATTTTGTGGTGAAACCGTTTCAATTGTAGAAAAACCAAGTTATTATTATCTTCAACATGATAATTCATCAAGTTCTAAATTATATCTAAAAAGATTTAAAATAGTAAATATCTTTGAGAATCTAGCTATCTACTTTAAAGAAAATAATAAATTTTATTCTAAACAAGAAATAGATAAATTAGAAAAATTAATTAAATTTAATAGAATCCCTAAAGCTATTTTTGGTAATTTAATGTACTTTTTCTATAATGATTATGATATTAATGAAGTATTTAATGAAATGGAAAATTTAAATCTATTTTCTAAATTATCTAAATTTAAAATAGATAGCTTTAAAGACATTTTATTCTTATTTAAATCAAAATTCTTCTTAATTAGTCCAAAAACTTATTATAAACTATGGAAAAATTTTAAAAATTCTATTTAATGGTGTAAAATGAAGGTATCTATTGTAACTCCTAATTATAATGGTTTTAATTTCTTAAAAACTTATTTTAAATCTTTAGAAAAAGAAAAAAACTATATTGGGGAAGTTATAATAATTGATAATGGATCAAAAGATAAAAGTATTGACCTTATAAATGAAATATCTAGTTCTTCAGTTTTTAATATTAAATTAATTGAAAATAAAGAGAATTTAGGATTTGCAAAAGCAGTTAATCAAGGAATAAATGAAGCTAGTTGTGAATTTGTTTATTTACTTAATAATGATGTTGAAATTGAAAAAGGAGCTATTTCAGTATTAATTAATTTTTTTAAAGATAAAGAAGACATATTTTCTCTTTCTTCTAAAATGATTCAATATGATAATCGTAATCTTATTGATGATGCAGGAGATGAATATAATTTACTTGGATGGGCAAAGAAAATAGGCAATAATAAAAATATAAACAATTATAATAAGAATAGAGAGATTTTTTCATCTTGTGCAGGTGCAGCATTATATAAAAAAAGTTTATTTGATGAAATTGGACTCTTTGATGAAAGTTTCTTTGCATATCTTGAAGATATAGACATTGGTTTTAGATCTCAAATTTTAGGATATAAGAATTATTTTATTGCTGATTCACTTGTTTATCATATCGGAAGTGGAACATCAGGAACTAAGTACAATGAATTTAAAATTAAATTATCTCCTCGAAATAATATATGGCTAATTTATAAAAATTTACCACGACTTCAAATAATATTAAACTCCCCTTTTTTGATTTTAGGATTTTTAATAAAGTATTTGTTTTTTTTAAAAAAAGGATATGGAAAAATATATTTTAATTCTTTAAAAGAAGGAATAAATAACCGTAAAAAAATTAAAAAAACAGAATTTAAAAAAGAAAATTTAGGAAATTATCTTAAAATTCAATGGAAGCTATTTAAAAATATATTTAAATTTTAATTAATCTGATATTATGGATTTATCGATTGTTATTGTTAACTATAAAACATTTGAACTCACTAAAAATACTATTAATTCAATTTTAAATCAAAAAATTGACTTCAGCTATGAAATAATAGTTGTAGATAATGCATCAAATGATGGAAGTTTAGAAAAACTTGAAAAATATTTTAAAAAATTCGATGTTAATTTTATAGCTAATTCACTTAATACTGGTTTTGCATCAGCTAATAATATTGGGTTTAAAAATTCTAAAGGTAAATATATCTTAACTTTGAATTCTGATACAGTAGTTAAAGAAAATACATTGAATTTGCTTTATAAATTCATTGAAAAAAATAAAGATATTGGTGCTGTTGGATGTAAGATTTTGCTTCCAAATGGTAGTTTAGATAAAGCTTGTAAAAGAACATTTCCTAACCTTAAAAATTCATTTTATCGTTTGTTTCATATTCCAAATAATGATAAAAACATAAATAATTATAACTTAGATAATTTAAGCGATGAGGATATTTATGAAATCGATTCTTTATCTGGAGCCTTTATGTTTATTAGAAGTGAAGCTTTAAATCAAGTTGGTTTTTTTGATGAAAGTTTTTTTATGTATGGTGAAGATATTGACTTATGTTATCGTATTAAAAAAGCTAATTGGAAGATTTATTATTATGGTAAAGCTGAAATAATTCATTATAAAGGTTCAAGCAGTAAAAAGAAAAAAACTAAACTAATATATGAGTTCTATAGAGCAATGTATATTTTTTATAATAAACACTATAAAAAGGAAAATTCTTTTTTTACTAATTTTATTGTATATTTTGGAATTTTAATCTTGTTTTTAATAAAGCTATTTTTGAACATTTTCAAAAAATAAAACAATTTTTCATGTTATAAAAAATTTTTTTAAGATATTTTTGCATAATGTATTTATATAATGAAAAATAAATGTTATTTTACACTTTTAATGAGTTGATTTTTTGAGTAAAAAAAGTATAATATTAGCATTATTAGTAATTGTAATAGCTATTTTTGGTATAGGAATCCTATTTTCTAATAACTTTAATTTAAGTAATAATAGTTCCAATAGTGGGAATAATAGTTCAGCTATTGAAAATAATAGTTCAGTTATTTCTAATAAAAATGATGCAAAAGACACATCCCATAAGGATTCTTCATCAAACACACCTCCAGGTAAACGTACATGGAATAATCAAAATGAATCATGGATGTATGAAGAAACTAATGATAATGGTGATGTAAGACAATATGATGAAAATGGTAACTTGATTGGTTCAACACATCAAGAAGACCAAAAATATTTAAATAAACATTATAGTGTTGAATAAATAGCTATAATATTATTTAAATTTTATTTTTTATTTTTTATTTTTTAGTATTTTTACAATTAATTCTATTTCTTAAGTTATTTTTAAACTTTTTAAAAAACAATAATTATATATTAAAAAAAATAGAGATTATTTAAATAATAATTTTGAATAGGGTTCTAATGATTAAACAAAACCAAAGAATTATGAATACAATTTTAGTTTTAGCAGATGTATTTATAATTATATTTTCTTTAATTTGTGCATGGTTTTTAAGATTTAAAACTACTATTTTTGGCCCTTTAGGTGGACATTTAAGTTTTGAATCATATTTATTATTTTTAATCTTAGCTGTTATTCCAGTTTATTTGTTTTTATATTTATCATTTGGTTTATATAGGCCATTTAGGAGTCATAGAACAATCTTCTCAGAAGCTAATCAAATAATTAAAGTAAATATTATAACTTTTGTTATTTTAGTAGCTATTTTATTTATTATAGACGAGCCTGATTTTTCAAGGATAATGTTATTCCTTTTAGCTGTTTTTAGTACAGTATTTGGTATTACAGAACGTTTTGCATTAAGAAATGCTTTAAAAAATTTGCGTTCTAATAATAAAAACATTAAACATATTTTAATTGTAGGAGATAATGAATTAGCACTTAATTTTTCAAAAAAAATAAAAAATAATAAATATTTGGGATATTCTATAAGTGGGCTTTTAGGAAAAAAGAAAAATGTAGGTAAAGAA
This sequence comes from Methanobacteriaceae archaeon, assembly GCA_020854915.1. Classification (GTDB taxonomy): domain Archaea; phylum Methanobacteriota; class Methanobacteria; order Methanobacteriales; family Methanobacteriaceae; genus JAHKLT01. The sequence continues at coordinate 9,366 of JAHKLT010000029.1, forward strand.
ATAGATGGAAATAAAATCATTGGTGGATTTAAAGATTTAGATGATATATTAGCAAAAAATGATTTTGATCGTGTTGTAATAGCTATTTCCTTAGAATATTATCGTTATATTGATGATTTAGTTGAAAGCTGTGAAAATGTAGGTATTAAGGCAGAAATAATACCTGATTATTATAAGTATTTTCCAGCAAAACCTTCTGTTGACATGATTGAAGATTTACCTATTATAAATATTCGCTATGTTCCTTTAGATGATGCATTTAATAAATTTATTAAATTATTAACTGATATTGTAATTTCTATTATAGCTATAATAATTACTTCTCCTATAATGATTATTACAGCTATTGCTATTAAATTAACATCAAAAGGACCTATAATTTTTAAACAGAAAAGAATTGGTTATCAAAGAAAGCCATTTATGATATATAAATTTCGTAGTATGAAAGTTCAAAATCATAATGATGAAAAAAAAGAATGGACTGTTGAAGAAGATCCTAGAAGAACAAAAATTGGTAGTTTTATTAGAAAAACGAGTATTGATGAATTACCTCAGTTTTTTAATATTTTAAAAGGTGAAATGAGTGTTGTTGGCCCTAGACCTGAGAGACCTTTTTTTGTTGAAGAATTTAGAAAAGAAATTCCAAAATACATGGTTAAACACCAAGTCAGGCCTGGCTTAACTGGATGGGCTCAAATTCATGGATGTAGGGGAAATACATCTATTAAAAAACGTATTAAATATGATGTTGAATATGTTGAACACTGGCACTTAGGATTAGATTTAGGTATAATGATTAAAACAGTTTTAAAGAAAAATTCTAATGCATATTAATTTATTTTTTCTATTTCATATTTTTGAAATTTAATAATTCCTAAAAATTTATATATTTTTTACAAGTAAAATATTATTATTAATATTTATTTTTTAATTTTAATTAATTAAAAAATTTAAATCTTTGAAAAACAAGTTATAAATAGGGATTTTTTTATTATTTCAATTAATAATTTATTTTTTATTAAATAAAGTTAATTGATTATTTATTATTTTTGTTTATAATTTATTTTCAAATGCTCTGTCTGAATAATATTATATATATTCAAAATTCAAATTGTAATTTAACTATGAGGGTTTGGTATGAAAAACGAAATATTAGAAGAATACGAAAAAATAAAAGATAAAATATCTGAAGAAGAGTTTTCAGATAAAATGAAATCTCTTCGAGAAGAATATGGTGATGTAAGCTTTATGGAAGATATTGATCTTGCTAGGATGATTGTTGGAAAGTATATCACAGAGAAAAATGAAGTAGTTTCTGAAAAAGAAGAACATGCAATGGATAAAATATCTAAACTTGAGTCAGGAGCTCAAAATGTATCTGTTATTGGTAAAGTAATGGGAATTTCAAATCCTAAAGTATTTACTAGTAGAAAAGGTCAATCTGGTAAAGTATGTAATATGAAAATTGCTGATGATACTGGAGATATTAGAGTTGTTTTATGGACTGAAAATATTAAACTACTTAAAAAAATCAAAGAAGGGGATGTAATTCAAATTAATAAAGTTGAAGTTAAAGATGGTTATAATGGTAAAGAAATACAACTACAACCTAGATCTACTATTAATTTATTAGAAAATAATGATTATCCTAATTTTCCAGAATATAAAGAATCTATAACATCAATTTGTGATATTGAAGCAGATAAAAAAGTAAATATCATTGGAAGAATTACTAGAATACCTTCTGTTAGAACTTTTGAGAAAAATGGTAAGGAAGGTCAAGTTGTATCTATTGAAATTCAAGATGCAAGTGGGAAAATAAACTATACATTATGGAATAAAGATGTTACATTAATTGATTCTTTAGAATTAAATCAGGGGGATACTGTAAAGATATTATCTGCACAATCTAGAGAAAATAATGGTGAACTTTCTTTATCTCATTGGGATGGTAGGATAGTTAAGGGAGATTTTGATGTTCCAGCATTTGAAGAGAAGGTTATTAAAATAGCTGAAGCTCATGAACAAAAAGATGTTTCATTAATAGGTCTTGTAACTAAAATTCAAGATCCTATTTCATTTAAACGTTCTGATGGTAATGATGGTTTTGTTAAATCAATTGAGGTAATGGATGATACTGGATCTATTAGAGTTACTCTTTGGGGTGATGATACTAAAATAGAAGTTAACAAAGGAGATATTCTTAAAATTACTGGAGGGAATATTGAATTTGATGAATATACTACAAGTGGATACAGAGTAAACACTAATTGGAATTCAGGCATAATTATTAATCCTACAGATGATAATCCAATTTATGATTCATTAAAAGAATATAGTAGTCAAATTGGGCCTGTTAAAATTGAAGAGGTTCAAGATAGTGATGATGATGGTGAAGAAGTTGATATTATTGGTAGAATTATTTCTGTTAATGATATTACAGAATTCCAAAGAGATGATGGTACTGCAGGTATTGTTAGATCTGTTAATTTTGCAGATGAAACTGGAGTTATTAGGTTGTCTTTTTGGGATGATAAAGCTCAAGAAAATTTTAAACCAGGAGATGCTTATCAAATTGAAAATGCAAGAACTAAAATGGGAATGTATGCAATTGACTTAAATATTGGTAAAACTTCAAGAGTGATTAAACTTAATGAAGAAGAATCAAGTTTCCTACCTTCTTTTGAAACTTTAGAAAAAATGATTTATACTCAAAAGAAATTAACAGACCTTGATGAAGATGATAGAAATATTAGGGTGGTAGGTAGAATAATAGATATTCAAGAACCGAGAGAATTCCAAAAGCAAGATGGAACTCCTGGACTTGTTAGGAATATTGATATTGCTGATGATACAGGATCAATAAAGGTTGTTATGTGGAATTCTGCTGCTGACTATAATTTAGAAATAGGTGAAGCTATTAAATTAGAAAATCCACGTGTTAATTTCAATGAAGATCGTTTAGAATTAAGTATCAATGACAGTTCAAATATATTATCTCCCTCTGAAGAAGAATTGAATGTTTTACCTTCATATGATGAATTACAAGAAATCATTTATACTGTTAAAGATATTGAATCGTTAGAAGATAATGATTCTAATATTAGAATTAGCGGGACATTGACTGATTCTTATGGTGATAAACTTTTACTCTCTAAATGTCCGCATTGTAACAATACCTTAGAACAAGAAGATGATGAATATATTTGTGATTTTTGTGGTGAGGAAGTTGAAAAACCTAGGTATGTTTTAATGATTCCATCAAGATTAGAAGATGATTCTGGAGATATTTCTATAACATTCTTTGCTAGTCTTGTTGAAGAATTACTTGAAATGAAATTAAATGAAATTGTTAATATTATTGAGGATAGTGGTGATTTTAGTTCATTAGAAGGTAAAATTGAGGATTTAAATGGATTGAATATTGAAGTTATTGCTGATGTTAACTTTGATGAATATAATGAAGAAATTAGGTTAGCTCCTAAGAAAATATTATCTAAAAATTATTAAAAAAAAGTATAGGATTTGATTATTATGGTTGAACTAGAAGATTTGCCAAGTGTTGGGGAAAAAACAGCAGAAAAATTAAGAGATGCTGGATTTGCAGACATGATGAGATTAGCTACAGCTACTGCTAAGGAATTAGCTGTTAAAGCTGAAATTGGAGAGGGTGTTGCTGAAAAAGTTATTGAAGCAGCTCGTAAATCTGAAAAAATTGATTTTGAAACTGCATTTGATGTATTAGAAAGAAGAAGAGATGTTGGAAGAATTACTGTTGGTAGTGATGCTTTTAATGAATTAATAGGTGGGGGTATTGAAACTCAATCTATTACTGAAGTGTTTGGTGAATTTGGTTCTGGTAAAAGTCAAGTTGCTCATGAATTAGCTGTTACAGCGCAATTACCTCTTGATAAAGGTGGTCTTGAGGGGGAATGTGTTTTTATTGATACTGAAAATACATTCAGGCCAGAAAGGATAGAACAAATAGCTGATCATTTTGAATTAGATCATGAAGAAGTATTACAAAAAATTCATATAGCTCGTGCTTTTAATTCTTCACATCAAATTCTGATGGCTGAAAAGATTAATGAACTTGTTCAAAGTGGAGCTAATATTAAACTTGTTATTGTTGATTCATTAATGGCTCATTTCAGAGCGGAGTATGTTGGTAGGGAGTCTTTAGCTGTAAGACAACAAAAACTTAATCAACATTTACATGCTTTACAACAATTAGCTAATAATTATAACATTGCAATTTTTATTACAAATCAAGTTCAAGCTCGTCCTGATGCTTTCTTTGGATCTCCTACAAAAGCTATTGGAGGGCATGTTTTAGGCCATGCTTCTACTTATAGAATTTGGTTGAAAAAAGGTTTAGCTGGAAAAAGAATTGCTCGTTTAGTAGATAGCCCTCATCTTCCTGAAGGAGAATGTGTATTTAAAATTACAACAGATGGAATTGTTGATTAAATATAATTAACCTAAACTTTTTATTTATTAAAATTAATATAATTAATTGTTTAGGTTATTATTATGAGTTTAATTATAGATACAATAATTTCTATTGTTGTAATGATTTTTTTAGGGGTTATACTTAAAAAAATTAATTTACTTGAAGAAAAAGATGTTGATTCATTAAATAAGATTGTTATTAATGTATGCATGCCATGCATGATTTTTAATGCATTATTTAATGCGGATTTATCTTTGATTTCAAATTTTACTCTACTACCTATTTCTCTAGTTTTATCAGCTTTAATAGCTGGAATATTATCTTATTTTATTTTATCATTTACAAATTTTTCTAAAAAGAAAATTTGGAGTGTACTTATTACAATTTTAATTTCTAACACTGCATTTTTAGGATTTCCTGTTAATTTAGGCGTTTTTGGTCATGATGGTTTAATTAGAGCTATTTTTTGCGATATGGGAACACTTTTTATTTTTTTATCATTATCTTTTATTTTATTTTTGATTTTTGGAGGTACAATAAAAGATGCAATTAAAAAAATAATATTATTTCCTCCATTATGGGCAGTTATGTTAGGTATTACATTTAATTTATTGGATCTTCAGATTGGTCAAATTCCAACTAATGTTATAACTTATTTATCTGGTGGAGCTATTCCTCTTATTATGATTTCATTAGGTCTTTCTTTAAAATTCGATGGATTAATGTGGAATAAGAAAATGATAGCTTTTACTAGTATTTTTAAACTTTTAATCTTTCCAACAATAGCTTTTTTCATAATAAACTTTTTTAACATCTCTAATCTAGAATATAATGTTGCTTTAGTTGAAGCAGCTATGCCTTCAGGAATGCTTACTTTAGTTTTAGCTATTACATATGATTTGGATATTAGATTAACTTCTGATTGTATCTTATTTAATACTCTTTTTTCTCTTATTACATTACCAATTTTAATTTCATTAATATAATCTTTTTGTACTGAAAATTAATTATCACTTTTAGAATTAAATTTTAGAAAATTTTTTTAATTTTCTGCTTTTTATAATTAATTATTATTTAAAAAAATTTTTATCATATATATACATTACTCTTTACTTTTGATAGAAACTTTTATAAATGTGTACTTGTAACATATTGTTATCTAAGATTTTGAGAATATAAAAATTAATTTTTTTTATTTCTTATAAATTAAATCATTAGATATCACAACTTGTACAAAGTGATTTTTATGGCAGAAGAAAATAGAGATATTAAAAATGAAGAACCAAAAGTGGGAGTTTATGTCTGTCACTGTGGTGTAAATATTGGTGGTGTGGTGGATGTTGCAGCTGTTGCTGAATATGCACAAACATTACCTAATGTTGTTATTGCTAGAGATTATAAATATTATTGTTCTGATCCAGGTCAACAAATTATCCAAAAAGATATTAAAGAATTAGGCATTAATAGAGTAGTTGTTGCAGCTTGTTCTCCAAGACTTCACGAACCAACATTTAGACGTTGTGTTGAAGAAGCTGGATTAAATAAATTTTTATTTGAATTTGCAAATTTAAGAGAACATGATTCTTGGGTACATATGTCCCAACCAGAAGAAGCTACTGAAAAAGCTAAAGATTTAACTCGTATGGCTATTGCTAAAGCTAGATTACTTGAACCTTTAGAAGCTTCTAAAGTTGATGTGGAAAACACTTCTATGGTAATTGGTGGTGGGGTAGCTGGTATTCAATCTGCATTAGATTTAGCTGATATGGGCTTTAAAACTTATATGATTGAAAAACATCCTACTATTGGTGGGAGAATGGGACAATTAGATAAAACATTCCCTACTTTAGATTGTTCTATGTGTATTCTTGCACCTAAGATGGTGGATGTTTCAAAACATGAAAACATTGAATTAATTACTTATGCTGAAGTGAAAGAAGTTGATGGTTATATTGGAAACTTCACAGTAAAAGTCGAGAAAAAACCAAGATATATTAAAGAAGATCTTTGTGTGGGTTGTGGATCTTGTGTTGAAGTATGTCCTATTGAAACACCAAATTACTTCGATGAAGGAATTGGTATGGTTAAAGCTGCATATATTCCATTCCCTCAAGCTGTTCCTTTATGTGCTACTATTGATAAGGATTACTGTATTGAATGTAATTTATGTGATCAAATTTGTGAACGTGGAGCTGTAGATCATGATCAACAACCTGAAACTATTGAACTTAGTGTAGGTACTATTGTCGCAGCTACTGGATATGATCCATTCGATCCATCTGATATATATCAATATGGATATGGACGTTTCACTAATGTGATTACTGCAATGGAAATTGAAAGAATGATTAATGCATCAGGCCCTACAGAAGGACATGTAATTAAACCTTCTGATGGTAAAGAACCTAAACGTGTTGCATTTATTCATTGTGTTGGTTCAAGAGATGAACAAATTGGTAAACCATACTGTTCAAGAGTATGTTGTATGTATTCCATGAAGAATGCTCAATTATGTATTGATCACGAACCAGATACTGAAGTCACTTGTTATTACATGGATATTCGTGCATTTGGAAAAGGATTCGAGGAATTTTATAAAAACTCACAAGAAAAATATGGTATTGAATTCTTAAGAGGAAAACCTGCTCAAATATTTGAAAATGATGATTTGACTTTAACAATTAGGGCTGAAGATACTTTACTTAGTAAAGTCACAGAATATACTTATGATTTGGTTGTATTAAGTATAGGTCTTGAAGCTCCTGAAGGTTCTAATGAGTTAAGACAAACATTAGGATTATCTAGATCTGCTGATGGATTTTATATGGAAGCTCACCCAAAACTTAGACCTGTTGATACTTTAACAGATGGTGTATATATTGCAGGTGTTGCTCAAGGCCCTAAAGATATTCCTGATGCTGTTGCACAAGGTTCTGCTGCAGCTTCAAGAGCAGCTATTCCAATGGCTAAAGGTGAAGTAGAAATTGAACCAATTGTTGCATCTAATGATTCTACTGTTTGTGGTGCATGTGAGGTATGTATTGAATTATGTCCTTATGGTGCTATAGCTATTGAAGGTGAAGGAAACGAAGCTCATGCTGCAATTAATGTTGCTTTATGTAAAGGATGTGGTACATGTGTTGGTGCTTGTCCGTCTGGAGCTTTAGATCAACAACATTTCAAAACAGAACAAATTATGGCACAAATTAGTGCTGCTCTTGAAGAAATAGGTAAATAATCTTAAAGTTTATCTCTTTTTTCTTTCTTTTTTTTATTTTATATTTTAATTCCACGATTATACTAATTTTAAATGTTTTTTAAATTTATTCAACTTTCCTTGACATCATACAAGTTTTCTTGATAGTATATAGCTTAACAATAAACTTTAAGAATAATAAAAATAGACTTTATATTGTATCTTTGATTTTAAATTTTCATGAAATCATAAGAGAATTTTTTTATCTAAATGGTTAAAAAACCATTTGGTTTGGAGGTTAAGTTAAAATGAAAAGGTTTACTCAAATGGCATATAATGAGCCAGAAGAAATGGTTTTTGGACATGCTCCAAAACCAATCAAAGCAATTAGAGATTTTGAACTTGGTGCAGGATCTGTTGTACCGGAATTAAATGTTGCTCCTGGTGAGGGTGCAGAAAACAGCCTTGAAAAAATGAATTCAGAAATGAAAAATATTGCATACAGTGCTTGTCAAAGAGCTGTAGGAATAGGATTACCTGCATTCCAATTAGAAAGAGAACATATTGCTCAACAAACATACAATCCTTCATGGGGTGCTGAAAATGCTCAAGTTGAAGTTAGTGTACTTGAAGACTTTCAAGAGGAGTATGGAATCAAAACAGGTTATAGGGTAACTCCTGCAGATATTCGTGATGAAGAAAAAGGAACTCCGATGATTGGTTCTGAACAATATAATTTAGTTATGGAGACTATGGAACTTTGTGCTGAAAATGGTGCTTCTTTTTTATCTATTGAAACTGTTGGTGGTAAATCTGTTTCAGATTATGGTATTGCAAGAGCAGATATGAAAGCTATTCTTTTCGGTATCGGTGTTTTAGGTAGTATGGATATGCAAAACATGTGGACTGAAATAGTCAAAATTGCAGGTAAAACT
>JAHKLT010000024.1 GCA_020854915.1 Methanobacteriaceae archaeon
CTTCTTCAGCTTCATCAGTTTCTTCTATTTCTTCAGCTTCATCTATCTCTTGAACTTCTTCAGCTTCATCAGTTTCTTCTATTTCTTCAGCTTCATCTATCTCTTGAACTTCTTCAGCTTCATCAGTTTCTTCTATTTCTTGAATTTCTTCTATTTCTTCTACTTCTTGATTTTCTTCGATCATTCAAACACCATTATATAAAAAAAATTCTACAACATATTAGTACTTTATATATCTATAGCAATTACTATATTTAAATATTTAGTATAAATAACAATGAAAATCTATTAAAAAAAAGAATAATTAATTAAAAAATAAATAATAAAATAAAAAAAAATTAAAAAATTTGAAAAGAAAATTAGACAGCATCAAAAACATTAGTTTCTGATTCATCTAGCCATTCATTAACAATTTTTACAGCACAAAAATTACCACACATTGTACATGCATCACTATCTTCAGGAGGTCTTGCTTCTCTTTTAGCTCTAGCATCTGCTGGACAAATAGCTAAATCATATTGAGCTTCCCAATCTAGAGATTTTCTTGCATTTGCCATTTGAAGATCTTTTTCGCCATTATGAACACCTTTTGCCATGTCCCCTGCATAAGCTCCAATTCTTGTTGCGATAACACCATCTTTTACATCCTGAGGTGATGGAAGAGCTAAATGTTCTGCAGGTGTTACATAACAAATGAAATCTGCTCCTGCTTTTGCTGATGCTGCTGCACCAATTGAAGATACAATATGATCATAACCAGGTGCTACATCACAAACAATAGGACCTAACATATAAAATGGTGCATTAGAACACATTTTTTTCTCCAACATAATATTTGTTGGAATTTCATTTAATGGAATATGACCTGGCCCTTCAATCATTGTTTGAACTCCAGCTTCACGTGCTTTATCAACTAATTCCCCTAAAATTATTAATTCTTGAACTTGTGCCCTATCAGTAGAATCAGCAATAGCTCCTGCTCTCATTGCATTTGCAAGTGACATAACAACATCATGTTCTTTAGCTATTTCTAAAATATAATCATAGTTTTTATATAATGGATTTTCTCTTTCATTTTCAACAATCCAAGAGGATATAAATGCTCCACCACGTGAAACAAGTCCTGCTTTACGACCTTGTCTTTTTAATCTTGCCAATGTTTCTATATTAACACTACAATGGATAGCCATAAAGTCTATACCATCTTTTGCTTGTTTTTCAATAGTTTTAAACATTGTTTCTTCATCCATATAAATCGCAGACCCTTCATTACGGATTGTTTCAATAGCTACTTGATAGATTGGAACTGAGCCAACAGGTAAAGGTGACATTTTTAATATTCTTCTCCTAATTTCATCTAGATCCCCACCAATACTTAATTCCATCAAACAATCTGCACCATTATCAATAGCTATTTGTGCTTTTAATTCTTCCTCATCAAAATTAATTATATCTGTTGAAGTTCCTATTGTAGCATTCACTTTTGTTCTAAGTCCTGCACCAATAGCACTAGCTTCTATATTTCTGTTTTTATTTGAAGGAATCACTATTTTTCCTTCTGCAACAGATTTTAAAATAAAATCTTCAGAAACATTTTCTTTTCGAGCAACAGCTTTCATTTCATCGGTTAATATATTATTTCTTGCATCTTCTAATTGTGTCATTTTTCCACCTCAAATAATCTTTAATCAACTTAAGATTTGTTGATTAAAAATTAATTTTAACTTGATAATATAGAATTAGACATCATAGCTTATAAATTAATTGATTTAACTATTTATAAAGCTGTTTTGAATAGAATAAAGCAATTTTTAGAAATAAAATTCTATCATTCTTTCATATGCTTTATCAAATGAAGGAATGTTTGTTTGACATCCTTGAGCTTCAACTATAAATGAAGAAACAGCAGATGCAAATTTAGCAGAAGCCTCAATAGATTCACCATTAATATATCTTGATAAAAAACCAGCCCTATAAGAATCTCCTGCACCTGTTGGATCTGTAGCTTCTCTTAAAACTGCATCAATATGAATCTTTCCATCTTTTGAATAAACATCACTACCATCTCGACCAAATGTTTTAACTATTATTTTAGGGCCAATATCCATTAATCCATTAATATCTGTATTAAAAGATTTTAATATTCTCTCAATTTCATGATGATTCCCAAATAAAATAGATGTATTTTTAATTAGGTCATTTAAAGTATCTAGAGAATACATTCCTAAATCTTGACCTGGATCAAATGATACTATTTTATCATGTTCATTAGCATATACTCCACATTTCCAATTAAATGTTGGATCTCCTGTTGCAAGGTGAATTACTTCTATATTTTCAATAGTTTTAACTGGAACTTTAGAATTTTTAAATTCTTCTGAAGCACCCCAATAAAAATAGCTAATTTGATCACCATTTTTATCTGTTAATACAAAAGCTTTTGGAATTGATTTATCTGGAACACTAATAAAAGAATTAGTATCAATATTTAATTCCTTAAATTTTTTCATATATTGTGAATCTGAAAAATCACCACCAACAGCAGAAACAAGAGAAGTATTTATACCTAATGTTGATGCAACCATAGCTACATTCGCAGCAGCACCCCCATTAAAATTTTTAACATCATCCAATGGAGCAGAATTATTAGGTTTTGGGAATTCATCTAATGTAATAATATAATCTAGAGCAGCATGACCAACTACAAGTAATTCTCTTTTCAATTTATCACCTTATAAATTTATGAATTTATTTTTATTTAATTTTTTAGATTAAATTAAATTAAACTTTATAAAATAAATATAATGTTATTTGCCGAAGTAATTGAACAGTAATTATTTAAAAGTTTTAATTGGTGTAAAGTTATTATTCTTAATTTTTAATTGTCCTTCATTTAATAAATAATCTAATAACTTATTAACTTCTTTTTTATCATCATGAACTTTTATTAAGCTAATAACATGATTGGTTGCATTTTTTAAAAGATTATTTCCTTTAAAGTAACTAGCATTTAAAAATGTGTGTAAATCTTTAGAATTTCTAATAATTTTATAAGCATCAAATTGAGATTTAACTTCTTTTACAATAGAAAAAGGAATATGATATTGATTTAATGTGTTCCAAGCAAGTCTTTGAGCCGTTCCTTTAACTGAAATAAATTTAAAATCTTTTAAGTCATTTATATTATTTATTTTATAATTTTCAAATGATGAAACAAGTGTTAAGAAATCATGGCCTATTGGTTTAAAATTTAAATTATATTCAAAAGCTATTAATGGATCATCTAAAGCTAAAATATCAACTAAACCTCTTTTAGCTAGTTTAAATGCACTTTCATCATCACTACTATAAATTCTTGTTTTAAATGGTATTTCTGAACTTATTGACTCTAAAAATGAAGATACAATATGACCTCCACAAATGATTATCTCATCAGTTTCTTTTAATTTATTATAATATTCATAATATTCATTTAATAATTCGAAACCATCAGAACTTAGTTTAGATCCATTTTTAAAATTTAAAACGAGTTTTTTATCTAAATTTTTTTCTGCATTTATTATTCTACGATTTAATACAGAGTGAGATATTCCAAGTTCTTTTGCAACTTTCCTTTGTGAATTCATTGTAGAAATTAATTTTAAACTATCAAATAACTTTTTATCATAAGTTTTTCCATTAATTTTTAAGCTTAATTCAACTTCACTATCAAATTTCATTTTAGTTCAATAATCTTATTTATAATAATCATCATATTAATTTTTATAAGTATATAAGGTTTAGATATAATGAAATTAATGAAATCCTCTATTGATGCTATTTTAAAAAATATTGATTCTGCAAAAGATAATTTAGAAAGTGAAGTAATTGATGAATTTTTAAACACTATTATCCAATCGAAAAATGTTTTTTTAATTGGTGCGGGTAGATCAGGCCTTGCTGCTAAAGCATTTGCTATGAGATTAATGCATTTAGGAATAAGTGTTTATGTAGTAGGTGAAACAATTTCTCCAGCTATTAATAAAGAAGACTGTATAATAGCTATTTCTGGATCAGGAGAAACAAGCACTATAATTTCAGCAGTTAAAATAGCTAAAGAAAGAGGATCAAAAGTTTTATCATTAACAAGTTATGGAGAATCCACATTAGGAAAATTATCTGATACTTATATATTAGTCAAAGGAAGAACAAAAAATGATGATAGTAAAAACTATCTAGAAAGACAGATTCATGGAAAATATCACTCACTTACACCACTTGGGACTCTTTTTGAATTAACATCTTTAATATTTTTAGATGGATTAATATCTGAATTAATGGTAAGGCTTGGAAAAACAGAAAGTGATTTAAAAGCTAGACATACTGTTTTAGAATAATATTATTTATCTTAAAATATTATTCTTTCATAATTTCCATACAAATTAAAGTCATTTCCTCTTAAAAATCCAACCATCGTCATATTAGATTCTTTAACAATTAAAAAGCCTGAATTTGTAGGGGCTGCATTTGATGCAATTATTGGTATTCCAACATTGTTTAATTTTATAACCATGTCAGCAGGCATTCTTCCACTATAAACTATATATGAATTTTTAAAATCAATACCCTTTAAAGCTCCAGCACCGATTACTTTATCTACTGCAACATGACGACTAACATCTTCTTTTATAATAAAATCATCTTTAGAAATTAAAGCTGCAACATGTGCTCCCCCTGTATTTTTCCAAATTTTAGCATTATTAGTTAATTTATTCATATTTTCAATAATATCATGAGCTTTTATTTTAAAATCTGAATCTATGATATTCACATTTTTTATTTTTTCTCTTAAACCTCCTGCTGCATCAGAACATAAAACTCTTTCTTTACTTTTAAAATTATTTTTAATTTCAATATTTATTTCATGTTCATTAATTTTAATATCTTTAATTTCATCAATAGAACTTATAGTATTGCTCCCAAGTAAATATCCAACTGAAAATTCTTTTAATGAATCTTTAATAGCTGAAAAATTACCAATATTTTCATTATTAACATTCAAATTGATAGTACTATCTATTACAACTTTTTCTTTAATTTCTGCTTTTTTATCATTTTTAAATTTTAAAGCATCAACTTCTGTTATATTTTTCATATTTTAACCTTAAATCCATTGAATTTTAAGTAATAATATATTTTAATTAAGTTGAATATATTAATATATTATCATATTGAGAATTTATTTTAAGGGATAAAATGAAAAAAAACCAAGTAATTATATTATGTTTAAGTTTTTTAATAATTTTTGCAGTAGGATTCCATTTTCTATTGTCTCCAGAAGCTATTGATAGAGAAGGAAATAAAAATATAACAGATATGGCAAATAGAACTGTCCAAATACCTAATGATATTAATAGTATAATAGCTACAAGTCCTCCAATGACAACGATGGTATACATGTTAGCTCCTGAAAAATTAAAGGCTGTTAATTTTCAATGGACAGATGAAGAACTAGAATATGTTCCAAATGAATATAAAAATTTACCAGTTGTTGGTGGGTGGTTTGGGAGTCAAGATGGAAGTTATGAAGAATTTATTGCATCAGAACCAGATATTATTATTGAATCAATCGATAAAGGAATGGGTGTTGATATATCTACTGTTGAAGAGAGACAAGAAAAGTTCGGCCTAATACCTGTTGTTGCAGTAGAAGATAGTACAAATGTTTCTGAGATTGAAGGTTCTATAGCTTTTTTAGGTAAAATTTTAAACAAAAAAGAAAAATCACAGGAGCTTATAGATTTTAATAATAAAAATTTAAATAAAATTAAAGAAGTAAATAAAGATATCCCAGAAGAAGATAGAAAAAAAGTTTATTATGCTGAAAGTGTTGATGGGCTTGAAACAGACCCTAGTGGTTCTTCCCACTCCCAGCTTATTAGTTTATGTGGTGGAATAAATGTAGCAGATACATTAATGGAAAATGAAACAGGTACCATACAAGTTACAATGGAACAAGTTATAGCCTGGAATCCTGAAGTAATTATTACAACAGACACTAGTTTTTATAGTACTGTATACAATGATCCTAATTGGCAACATATTGATGCTGTCAAAAACAAAGAAGTTTACCTATCTCCCCAATCACCTTTTAAATGGTTTGATAGGCCTCCTGGTGCAAATATAATTATAGGTGTTCCTTGGACAGCTAAAGTAATATATCCAGAACATTATGAAGATTTAGATTTAAAAGAAATTACAAAAGAATTTTACAAAGAATTTTATCACACAGATTTAGAAGATAAAGAAGCAGAGAAGATATTAACTGATTCAGGTATTAAGAAAGAGAATCTGTGAGTGAACTTTTATGAAAAACAAAGATATCTACAATATTCCTATTTTAATTTTTCTTCCAATAATTTTATTTTTTGTATCTTTTTTATTAGGTAGATATCCAATAAGTCCTGTTGAAGTAATAATGACTATTTTAAGTCCAATTTTTCCAGAACTTGCAATATCACCAACAGTTACATCAATTGTTTTTGATATTAGACTTCCAAGAATAATTGCAGCAATGGTTATTGGAGCTAGTTTATCGATTGCTGGAGCTGCATTTCAAGGAATTTTTAAAAATCCATTAGTTTCTCCTGATTTGCTAGGTGTTTCAAATGGAGCAGGTTTTGGTGCATCAATAGCTATTTTAGCTAGCTTTTCTAATATTATAATTCAAATTTTAGCTTTTATATTTGGAATAATCTCAGTTTTTACAACATATAGTATTTCAAAAAGTTATAAAGGTGGAGGAATTTTAGTTCTTGTATTATCAGGAGTAGCTATATCTGCCTTTTTTTATGCATTAATATCAGGAGCTAAATTTATTGCAGATCCTTATGATAAACTTCCACAAATTACATATTGGTTGATGGGGAGTTTATCCTCAGTTACATTAGATAAATTAATTATGATTCTTATTCCAATAGCTATCGGTTTAATCATCTTATTAAGCCTAAGATGGCGTTTAAATATAATAGCAATGGGTGATGAAGAAGCTCAATCCTTAGGAGTTAATCCTGAAAAATTCAGATTATTAATAATTATTGCATCAACACTTGTTACATCTGCTGCAGTTTCAATAAGTGGAATAATTAACTGGATAGGATTAGTAGTTCCACATATAGCTCGTATTTTAGTTGGTCCAGATAATAAAATATTAATACCTGCTTCACTAAGTTTAGGAGCTAGTTTTTTATTATTGATAGATAATATATCTAGAACAATAATTTCTATTGAAATACCATTAGGTATTTTAACTGCAATAATAGGTGTTCCAATATTTTTATATTTACTTAGAAAAGGATATTCTCAATGGTCTTAAAAGGTGTTTAAATGAAGAATTTAATAGATGTTAAAGAAATATCATTTAGCTATAAAAAAAATGAAAATGTTTTTGAAGATATAAGTTTTAATATTAAAGAAGGAGAAATTTTATGTATTTTAGGACCAAATGGAACAGGTAAAACAAGTTTAATTAAATGTTTAAATGGTTTAAATGATCTATCCAAAGGAGAAATTTTATTAAATGGAAAAAATATAAAAAGTTTATCATATTCTAAAATATCTAAAATTATAGGTTATATTCCTCAAGGACATACACCAACATTTCCTTTTACAGCATTAGAAGTAGTATTAATGGGAAGATCACCATATATTAATTTAACAGATTCACCAAGTGAAAAAGATTTAAAAATAGCTTCAGATGCTTTAAAAACACTTGGAATTTATAATTTAAAAGATAAAAACTATACAACTTTAAGTGGAGGAGAAAGACAATTAGTATTTCTATCAAGAATTATTGCTCAAGAAACTAAAATATTACTTTTAGATGAACCAACATCACATTTAGACTTTGGAAATCAAATTAAAATACTTGAAATAATAGAAAAATTAGCTAAATCTGGACTATCAATAATAATGAGTTCACATTTTCCAGATCATGCATTTTTAAGTTCTACAAAAGTAGCTATTATGCAAAATAAATCATTTATAGATTATGGATCACCATATGATGTAATAACAGAAAAAAATTTAAAAAAAGCATACAATATAAATGTAAAATTATTAGAATTAGAAGATAATCGAAAAATATGCATACCACAAAAACAAATAATCTGATATATAAGGAGATGAAAAAATGGATGAATATTCTAAACAATTAAAAAAAGCAAGTGATTTTCATGGACATATATGTGGAGGAATAGCTATTGGAACAAAATTAGCTATGTATGGCCTTGATTTAATGAATATGGAATTAAATAAAAAAAATAAAAACTTAATTGTATTTTTAGAAATTGATAGGTGTATGTCTGATGCAGTACAAGCAGTAACAGGTTGTTCTATGGGTAAACGTTCCCTAAAACAAATGTATTATGGTAAATTTGCAACAACATTCTATGACATGGATACAGGTAAAGCACTTAGAATTAGTGATAAAGATGCAAATAAAAAATATAAAAATGAAGAAACAAAGGAAGAAATGATTGAAAGATTTACTAAAACCCCAGCAGAAGAATTATTTAAAGTAGAAAAGGTAAAAATAGATTTAAAACAAGGAGAAATGCCTGGAAAACCTTATACATCAGTTTTTTGTTCTATTTGTAATGAAAAGGTGAGTGATGGACGCCACAAAGTAAAAGGTGGAAAACCAGTCTGTATCTCTTGTGCAGATGGGTCTTATTATGAGCTTATTGAAAATTAATTAATTATAATACATTTTACTTAAAACCAACTACACCAAGTCTTATTATGAGCTTATTGAAGATTAATTAATCTTCCAATACCTTTTATTTTATCAAAATCCTCATCAAAAATAGCTATCTTATGAAACAATATTAGAATAAATAATTTACAATAAAATTTTAAATGATTAGACATCGATTTATTAAAATTATCTTCAAAATTTACTTTTTTTCGTTCTATAAAATAATTTTAGATTTTTTCATCAAAAATTTATCATCTTTCAATAATTGAAAATAAAAAATAAAATAATTTAAGGTAAAATATTAATTATAATAGTTTATTAGATTAAAAATAAAGTAAGTTTTAATTTTATCAAGAAATATTAAACGAAACTATTAATAAAATAAAATATAATATATCTATTAAGTATTTTTTAAAATAGGGGGGGAATAAAAATACCAGTAAAAAAAGCAATAGATATAATAAAACCAATGAGTGGTGTTTTAAAGGTTGTGGAGCTAACACAAGAAGATAAAATGATGTTAGTTAAATTTGAATCTGAACATGACGGAGAAATAATTCCTATTGAAAATCAAGGAGTTAAACAATGCTTGCTCAGAGATAATTGTTTAGCTATTTTTAAAAATAAAGATTTTAGACCACCACCAACTCCAACAGTTTTACTTGTAACAGAAGATGGAGCTATTTTAGGTCAAGAGATCTTTACAGAAAAAGAAAAGAAAAAATTTAAAGAAATGGAAAATAGTCATTTTTTAAGTGAAGAATTTGTATTATTTGATAAAAATATGACTGCAAATAAATCATCCCATTCAAAAGAGATATTTTTATTACCACCTGTAGCTTTTCCAGAAGTAGAAGAAATTGAAGAAAGTAAAGATGTTGTATCTTCAAGTCCATCAACTAAAAGTGATGATTACTTAAAAGAAAAATACGGTATAGAAGTAAGTCCTAAAATTGCAACAATTTTAGTTGGCTTTTCAGCAAAAAATGAATAATATTATTTATTTTTAATTTACTTATTTTTATTTAAATTTAAAGAAAAAATTAATTAAAAAAGCTTATTTTATTATAATAAAGAAAAAAGAAAAGATATTATAAATTATAATATTCGTTTCTTGCTTCTACCATAGCTTTTAAATTAGCTAATGGTGATAAAGGTGATACACCACAACTAGGAGCTAAAATATCAGCACCTTTCTCTAATGCACTTTTAGATTCCGCTTTAACCTCTTCAGGAGTACCTCTAAAAATAGTCTGAGAAGTAGAAACATTACCCACTAACCTAGAAGGATCATTAACAGTAGCTAACTCTTTAGTTGCAACATCAAATGGTAATTTTTCCTCTACACTAATACCATCCCATCCAATAGAAGCCATATCTTTTACAATAGGTTGAGTAGTACCACAAATATGCAAAATCTTAGGAATATCAATAACCTCAGCATAATCCTGTAAAGCACCTTTAACAAGAGTACCAAACTGCATAGGATTCAAAAGCTCAGGAGAAGCAGTAGGCTCAGGCATACAAATAGCATCAGGTTC
>JAHKLT010000070.1 GCA_020854915.1 Methanobacteriaceae archaeon
AGCAGAACAATGGTACAGCAACAGCACAAAACACCAAAACAAGAAAAAATACAAAACAACACAAGGACTACTAGAATACCTAGCACTTAAAATGACAAAAAACCAACTTTAACAAAAAACTCCACAAAACTTTACAACCTCACCGTGAAGTAATCTATATGTATTTTAAATAGTTTATCATGATTTTTTAATTCTCTGTTAATTGTTTTTAAATAATTTATTATTTCTGTTGTTGCTTCTGGAGTGCAAAAAGTAAAATAGTATTTAGCTGTTTTTCTTCTTTTAATTTTAAACATAGGTACAATATATTCTTTATTTTTCAGTTCATTTATAACAGCATAAATGTTATTTTGATAATGATATTCTTTTGTTGCATTTATAAAATCTTGAATTGTCATGTTTAATGTTTCTTTTCTTGCACAACCTGAACTACTCATGAATAATATTATTGCTCTCATTAAAGGATCTGCTATTTTTATTGCTAATTTAATTATTTCTTTATCAGGTAAATCTTCAAAACTTAATGGTGGAAATTCATGCATATTTTTTTCACTTATGCGAGGCAAATTATGCAGTTCTATTTCATGTTGACTGTATATTGATTGAATCATTGTGGAATATCTTCTGATTGTGTTTTTGGAATAGTTTTTTATTAAGTATTCTCTGTATTTTAATAGTCTTATCCTTAATTTTCTTTTTTTCCATCTTATACCTTGTTCTTCCTCTTCTTCTGCTTCATCAATCATTTCTTGAAATGATTTTTGATTAAAATTAGTATAATTTTTTATTACTGTTTTGTATTTTTCTATACTTCCTTTTGATAAATTTCTACTTGTTTTTAAATCGTTAAGTATTTCTTCATCATTCATATTCATATTTTCAACTCTAATGTGTTATTGGTTTTTTGAAATAGAGCATTTGAAAAATAAAATAAGCATGTGATAAATTGAATTTGTGTAATTGTATCTAATGGAAATTCAATAAAAATAATAAATTGATTTTTAAATTATAAAATTAAAAGTAATTTTTAATAAAACTCTAAATTTTGAGGGGAAAATATTTCAAAAAAATCAATAAACAATAATTATATTGAATTTTCAAAAAAAGGACGATTAATTGTTGTAACAGATTTACATGGAAATTTAAAGGACTATAAAAAATATATTGATTTATGGAACTTTAAAAATCCAAATAATCACATAATTTTTACTGGAGATTTAATTCATAATTGTGGTGGTAAAGATTATTCTATAGAAATATTAAATGATGTAATTGAAAAAAATGAAAAATATGATAATTTTCATTTATTGTTAGGTAATCATGAATTATCTCATATAAAAAACATTAATATATATAAAGGTGGTTTAAACCAAAAAGAATTTTTTGAGAAACTGATTAAAAATAAATATGGTTCTATGGAACCATTAAAAGAATATATTAAGTTTTTTGAATCTTTAGCTATTTTTGCAAAAACAGATAATAAAGTCTTTATATCTCATGCAGGCCCATCACCTAAAATAGACTCAGAAAAAAAAGTTAACAAGATGTTAAATTTTATAGATTATGATACATTAGGTATTGATGATTTTTTATGGCTTAGATATTATTCAATTACTACAGAAAAGATAGATTCATTTTTAAAATTTGTAAATTGTAATGTTATGATTGTTGGTCACACTCCAGTTAATGGTTTTAAAATTCATGGGGATTTAATGGTTTTATCATCTAGTTTTGCATCAAAAAATAAAGCTTATCTCGATATTGATTTAAAAAAAGATATTAATTCTATAAATGAACTTAAAAAAAGAATCAAATATTTATGAGCTTTAATGAACTTTTAGATAGTCTTTAAAATTTATAATAACCTATTTATTATTAAAGACATAGCTTTATTAAATTATTAAAATAAAAATAAAAGTAAGTAAAAAAAAATAAAAAAGTGATATGAATGCCTTTAGAGAAAAGATTATTTGGAACATTTGGTGTAAGAAGAACTGCCAATAATGTTTTAACTCCTGAATTTGCTTCAAGATTAGCTGCAGCTTATGGAACTTTAGTACAAGGAACTGTAGCTATTGGCGGAGATACAAGAACCACAACACCAATGTTTATGAATGCAATTACTGCAGGATTATTATCTTCAGGATGTGATGTGGTGGATATTGGAATATTACCGACACCAGCTGTTCAGTATGCTGTTAGAAATTATTATGATGGTGGTATTATAGTAACTGCTTCACATAATCCTCCAAAATTTAATGGTTTAAAATTTGTTGATGAATTTGGAATAGGTCTTTCTGATGAAATGGAAATTAAAATAGAAGAGATTTATTTTGAAAAAGAACCTAAAAGGGCAAGTTGGGATGAAATTGGTGAAATCTATCAAAATAGTTCTATTGTTGAAGAATATATCGATGAAGTTTTAAAAAATGTTGATATTGAAGCTATTCATGAAGCTAGACTAAATGTTGTTCTTGATTGTGGTTCTGGTGCAGGATGTGTAACGGCACCTTATTTACTTAGAAAATTGGGATGTGTTTTAACAACTTTGAATTGTCAAGCAGATGGTTTTTTCCCAGGTAGGGATCCTGAACCTATAGAAGAAAATCTTAAAGATTTAAAAAATGCTGTTAAAGATTTAAATGCTGATATTGGGCTTGCTCATGATGGTGATGCAGATAGAACAATATGTATTGATGAATATGGCAATTTTGTTTTAGGGGATAAAACATTTGCACTTGTTGAGAAACAAATGTTAAAAGAAAATAATGGGGGAATAATTGTAACTACAGTAGCTACATCTCAAGCTATTTATGATATAGCTTCAGAAAATAATGGTGAGGTAATAGCTACAGCTGTTGGTGATTTATTAGTTGCTCGTGAACTTAAAGAACAAAATGGTATTTTTGGTGGGGAAGAAAATGGTGGATTGATTTTCCCAGATTTTGTTTATGGAAGAGATGCAGCTATGACTGTTGCTAAACTTTTAGAGATAATAGCTAAAGAAAAAAAAACTTTATCTGAACTTGTTAGTGAACTTCCAGTTTATTATTCTAATAAAATGAAAATTGAATGTCCTGATGATCAAAAAGTAGAAGTTATGTCTAAAATTGTAAAAGAAGTAGAAAAAACAACTGATTATAATTTGGATACTACAGATGGTGTTAAAATTTTAAAAGATGATGGTTGGGTTATTATAAGACCTTCTGGTACAGAACCAATATTTAGATGTTTTTCAGAATCAGATTCTCAAGAAAAAGCTAATGAGATGACTTCTTGGGGGATTTCTTTAGTTAAAAAATTTAAAAAATAGCTATAAGTTTTCAAGACATTCTTCTTTGAGGAATTGTGCATCTTCATCATCTGGTTTAATGGTTAGTACTCGGGTAAAAGAATATAAAGCTTCATCAAATCTACCAAGTTCCATTAAAACCACACCTTTATTTAATAAAAAATCAACATTTTCTTTTTCAAGTTCAATAGCTTTATCAAAACACTCAAGAGCTTCTTCGTATCTTCCAAGTTCTATTAATGCATTACCTTTTCTGTTTTGTGCTGATGCATCAATATCTGAATCATCAAGACATAATTCTAATGCTTTATCATAAGATTCTAATGCTTCTTCAAGTTTTCCCATTTCATTTAATATATTTCCTCTTGCATTCCACACTTCAGGGTTAGTGTTATCAATTTTTAAAAGTCTATCATAAATTTCAAGTGATTCATCAAATCGTTTAAGGATCTCTAATATAAATCCTCTCCAATATAATATTACAGGATTTTTATCATTAATTTCCATTGCTTTATTACTAACATTAAGTGCTTCTTCAACATTCCCAGAATTCAAAAGAGCAATAGCTTTATTATTTAAAATGTATTCATTTGATGGTTCTTTTTTTAATGCTTTATCATAACATTCAATAGCTTCTTTAAATTTACCTAAACGGGATAAATTATCCCCTTTTTTATTTAAAAGGTACATATCTTCAGGATCAAATTTTAAGGCAGCTGTGTAACACATTTCTGATTTGTCATATTTTCCACTATCAAAAAAGATATCAGCTCTTTGTGTTATCATAGCTTTTTCATTAATCTTTTTCCCTTTCCATTTATCAACATCTAATTTTTCAAAATAAATTATTTGAAAAATATCATCATCATTAATCTTTTCAAGATACATTTTTTTAAATTCTTTAACTATTTCTTTTGAATTAGTATATCCTTCTTCTTGTGCTAATTCATCGTTATTTTTTAAATCTTTAAATGATATTAAATCAATGTCTGTAACTATTGCTTCAAATATTTTCTTTTTTTCTTTAGAAACTAAATTCCAATAACAGTAAAGCCTATCTCCAACTTTTAAAGGATTTTTCCATATTTTTCTTATGGTCATTGTTTTTTTACCAGTAATGATATTGATATTTTGACTTCCAAAAGATAAAATAGGCATTTAAACATTCTCCATAATCAAATTACTTCTTCACCAAATTCAGAACTTTTAATTATTATTTTTCCATTAAAAAAATCTTTTAATGATGAAGCTATTTCTTTTAACTCATGAGGGTTAGGTGAATCTATATTTTCTAAAGATTTATCTAGTACATTTTTATTTCTAAATTGTTGTAAAGTATATATATCCGCATTAATTTCTAAAACAAGATTTTTTATATCATTTTTATTTAATAAAGTTGGAACAAATGTAGTTCTAATTTCTAATGTAACATTGGGGTAATTATTTATAATTTCCATTGATTTTTTAACATTTTCTCCAATGTCTGTTCCAATGATTTCTTCATATTTATTAAAGGGAGCTTTAACATCTAGTGCAATATAATCTATTAGATTTAAGTCTAGGATTTTTTTTATTCTTTCAGGATAAATACCACTAGTATCTAATTTAATTTTCCGATTTAGTGATTTAATATATTTTAATAGTTTTATTAAATCATTTAATTGGAGAAGTGGTTCTCCACCTGTTATAACAATTGCATCAATATAATCAAGATTTTTATCAATGGTTTTTTTGATATCTTCAAATGAAATTTCTTCTCCATTTTCTAATATTTCTCCATTATGGCAATAAGGACATCTTAGTGGACATTTAGCAAAAAATATTACAAGTGATATGTTGCCATGGAGTTCAATAGAGGATATTAGTGTCCCTCCGATTAACATGACTCTTTTAAAACCTCTTTTATTATTTTAATACATTTTTTATCTTCTTCTAATGTTCCGATACTTATTCTAATCCAATATTCATCTAATCCTTTAAAAGAAGTGCAATCTCTAATTATAAGTCCTTTTTTAAGAAGTAAATTAGTAAATTCTTTTGCAGTTAATCCAATATCTTTAATACCAATTAAAATATAATTTGATTTTGAGGGGAAGACATTAAATTCTTTAATTTTATTTAATTCATTATATAAGTATTCCCTACTTTCTATTCCTTTTTTTGTTGATTCTTTGATATATTCACTATCTCGCAATGTATTTAATGCAGCTATGTATGATAATCTTGTAAGGGAAAATACAGGTTTTACTCTATGCATGTATTCTATTATTTCGGTATTTGATAAACCATAACCAATACGCATTCCAGCAAGGCCTAATACTTTGGACATAGTTCTCATAATGAAAATATTTGAATGTTCCTCAATTAAATCTGTATTATTAATTTCAGAGTATTCAAAGTATGCTTCATCTACTACAACTATTGCATCTGTTGAACTTGCAATCTTAGTAATATCTTCTTTAGAAATAAGTGTTCCACTAGGGTTATTAGGAGTACATAAAAAAATCATTTTAGTTTTTTCACTAATAGCGTCTAAAACAGAATCTACATCTAGAACATTATTTTCTAAATCCCATTTAGCATATACTGGAATAGCTCCATATGGTTTAAAAAGAAATTCATAATAAGTATATGTAGGTAAGGGGACAATGAATTCATCTCCTTTCTCTATAAATGTTTTACCTATAACGTCAATAATTTCATCTGCTCCATCTCCACCAATTATTACTTGTTCATTTTTCACATTTGAATAATTAGCTATTTCTTCAGTTAATTCATTTAAATTAGATTCAGGGTATCTAAAAATAGTTTCTGAATTTTTTTTAACCTCTTCTATAGCTTTTTTGGATGAACCCCATGGATTTTCATTAGAGCCCATTTTAATTATATCTTCTTTTTTAAGATTGTATTTTTTAACTATTTCATTTTCTGATCTTCCAGGAACATATGGATCTAAATTAGATACTACTTTTTTTATTTGCATTTTTAACACTTAATATTTGTAATTTTTGGATAGTTCAACGTATTCCATTGCATTATCTGTAATATGTTGAATTTGTTCAGGTGTTACTTCTTTAACAACTTTGGCAGGAACTCCTAAAATTAAACTTCCTTCTGGGAATTCTTTGCCTTCTCCAACTACTGCACCTGCACCTACGATGGAATTTTTACCTATTTTCGCACCATCTAAAACTGTTGCATTCATTCCTATTAGTACATTATCTTCTATTGTACATCCATGTAAAATAGCTCCATGCCCTACTGAAACATTTTCTTTTACTATAACTGGAAGATCTCCACTTACATGTACTACACAATTATCCTGGACATTTGAATTTTTACCGATTTTTATTGATGACATATCTCCACGAAGAACAGCTCCATGCCATATAGATACATTTTCACCAAGTTCAACTTCACCAACTATCTGTACTCCAGGAAATACTTTATTTTTTTCATTACTCATTATTTTTCCTCTAAATCTTTTTTTCTTGTAAAATATGTTTTTGTTTAACTAAAACTCGAGTATCCGATGGAACATCTTCATATAATAAAACACCAGATCCGATTGTTGCATTTGATCCAACTTTTACTCCTGGAGAAAAACTAGAATTGATTCCAGTTTTTACAGAATCACCAATTATGGCTCCTAGTTTTCTTCTACCACTATCAATTTTTTGATTTTTGATTTTTGTTTTTATTGTTGCATTATCAAAACGTAAATTAGCTATATTAGTTCCAGCTCCGATATTACAGTTAGAACCAATTATTGAATCACCAATATAGCTTAGATGATTAACATTTGTATTTTCCATAACAATTGAATTTTTAACTTCCACAGCATTTCCTACATTCACATTATCTCCAAAATAGCTATTTCCTCTTATAAAAGAGTTAGGCCCTATATCACAGTTTTTACCAATATAAACATTACCTTCGATATATACTCCAGATCTTATAATACTATTCTCACCTAAAAAAACTTCTCCATGAATAAAAGCTCCATTTTCTACATTACCTTTAATATTATTATCTAACTTTGAAATAAGATCTTCATTAACCTCAAGTAATTCCCA
The DNA here is from genome assembly GCA_020854915.1 of Methanobacteriaceae archaeon. Classification (GTDB taxonomy): domain Archaea; phylum Methanobacteriota; class Methanobacteria; order Methanobacteriales; family Methanobacteriaceae; genus JAHKLT01. The sequence goes on from JAHKLT010000070.1 coordinate 7,369, forward strand.
TGGTTTTCCAACATCTATCCAATTAGTATTTGTTTTATGGCCTATTATAGTTAAACCATCTTCAATTTGTAAAGATAATGAATCTGTGATTTCATATTCACCTCTAGGTGATTTTTCTGTTTTATCTATTTTATCAAAGATATCTTTATTGAAGATGTATATACCAGTATTTATCAGATTACTTGGTGCTTCTTCTTTTTTAGGTTTTTCAATTATATTTTTAACAAGGCCATTTTCTATTTCAACAACACCATATGAAGAAGGATCTTCAACTTCCTTTAAAACCATTAATGTATCTGGGGTTTTAATTTTATATTCTTCAATAATTTCTTTAATAACTTCTGAATCTAAAATAATATCTCCATTTAAAACTATAAAACTACTATCCATATAATCTTTACCATAACTAATAGCATTAGCTGTTCCTAAGAAATCTTTTTGAGTTTTGTAAGTTATATTTACTCCAAATTTTTTTCCATCTTTAAAATAGTTTTTAACCATGTCTTCTTTATAACTTACAATTAAAAGAATATCAGTAATTCCATAATTTCTTAATGATTCAATATTATATTGAATTATAGGTTTTCCTGCAACAGGTAACATTGTTTTTGGTTTTGTAAGAGTTAAAGGCCTCATTCTTGACCCTTCACCAGCACTTAATATTATAGCTTTCACTATTATCCCTCCCAAAATAAAATATATAATAGATTATTTTTATTTTGTTTATATATTATTAATAATAATATCTTTACATGTTGCACAAATTTTATTTGCTTTTATTTTTTCTTTTGACTCTAAAGTTATTCTAATATAATTTTCAGTACCTGAAGGTCTAATAAGAACCCAGCTATTATCATTAAATGTTAAACGAATACCATCAGTATTATTTACATCTTTTATATCGTTAAATTTATTTTTTAACAATGGTTCAATATTTTTCATAATCTTAATTTTATCTTCTTTAGAGCATGGTATTTTTTCACGAATATTTGGATATCTAGGAATATTTTCTAATAATTTGGATAATTTTCCTTTATTGGAAACAATTTCAGCTATTCTAAGTCCAGAAAGAATTCCATCAGGACACATAGAAAAATCAGGGTGTAACCATGTTCCAGAGGGTTCTCCTCCAAAACTTGCATTTTCTTTTAAAATGAGTTCAGCAACATTAACATCACCTACTTTAGTTCTTAAAACAGTACCACCAACTTTTTCTAATGCTTCATCTAGTGTCATACCTGCATCAACAGTTGTAACAACAGTACCTCCAAAACTTTCAGCTATTAATACTAATAATGAATCAAAAGGAGATACAACTCCATTTTCATCAACAGTAATCATCCTATCTGCATCACCATCATGAGCTATACCTAAATCTGCACCAGTAGATTTAACAGTTTTCATAAGGGAATCTAAATTAGCTTTATTAGGTTCAGGATCACGTCCTGGGAAAAAACCATCTGGTTGTGAATTTAATGTAATTACTTTGCATCCTGCTTTTCTAAAAATAATTGGTGATAATTCAGAACCAGCTCCTGAAGCAGTATCTATAACAACTTTTAAACCAGGATTAATATTAACTAAATCAACTAATTCTTGGATATAATCTTTTTTAATTTCATTTATTTTTTTTAAACTACCTACATTGTCCCATGGCACAATTTTAAAAGATGACTTATTATAAATCTCTTCAATTTCTTCTTCTTGTGATGAAGTGTAGGCCATACCATTAGAATTCCATAATTTTATCCCATTATCTTTAGAAGGATTGTGTGATGCAGTAATCATTATTCCTGCATTAACATTGAGTTTTTCAGTTGCATAACCAACTAAAGGTGTTGGAACCATTCCAATTTTTAAAACATCGATTCCACTTTCCATTAAGCCTGCAGAAATAGCTTGATCTAACATTTGATTTGTTGTTCGAGTATCATAACCTACAACAACTTTTCCTTTATTTTTTAGATATGTTCCAAGAGCTTTTCCAATTTTTAAAGCTAATTCTGTTGTTATTTCAGTGTTAATTTCTCCTCTTATTCCTGATGTTCCAAATAACTTTTCATTATCCATATTTAAGCTCCAAATTTTTCAGAATTTCCTATTAAATCCATCATAATATTCATAACATCAGAACCTCGGATTCTGCACAAGCCTCCTTTTGCAACATCTATTTCGCTGAATTTTTCAACATCATCTACTCTAATTTCAGGACCTTTAATTAATACAGGAACAGAATCCCCAGAATGATTCATTACAGATACTGGTGTTGAATGATCAGCAGTTAAAAATATATAAACATCTTCTAGATTTTTTATTTCACTCATAACTACTTCATCTACCTTTTCTATAAACTCTTTTTTATCTTTTGCCATACCATCATGACCTGCTTCATCAGCACCATCAATGTTGACTAAAAAGAAATCATGTTCACTATTTTTTACCTTATCAAGAATAGTATCTCTAATTACTTCTAGATTAGTATCAATTCCACCAGTAACTCCTTCCATTTCAACTATATCCATTCCAGCAAGTCTACAGATTCCCATAATTAAACCAGTTTCTGCAATACATGCAGAGTTTATATTGTATTTGCTGTTGATTTTTTCAACAGTAGGTACTGCACCAGCACCACGTGGAATAATTACATTTGCGGGGTCTTTATTATTCTTTATACGTTCAATATTAACGGGATGGTCTTTTAGAAGAGTATATGATTTTTCAATAATCTGATTTAATATATCTGCAGTTTTTTTAGCTTCTTTTGTATCATCTAAAGGTACTATTTTTTTGACTTTTTTACCATCTACTTTAGGATCAGCATCACTTACCTTATCAGATAAACCAGAATCCCTAATTACTAAAACAGACCTATAACCTGTCGATTCTTTAAAAATAATTTTTAAATTAGGATAATCTTCAAGTTTCATAGAATTTATTGCTTTAGCTAATTCTTCAGTTTTATCTCTTATTCTACCAGCTCTTCTATCTGTAACAATTCCTTCTTCATTTCTAGTTGAAAAATTACATCTAAAAGCTATGTCTCCTTCTTCAACATCTATATTAACACCTGTTGCTTCAAAAGGACCTCTTCCAGTGTAAACAACATATGGATCATATCCTAAAATTGATAAATGAGCAGTATCACTACCAGGGATGATACCTGGAGCTATTGAATCCATTATTCCGGTAATACCATTTTTTACCATTTCATTCATGTTTGGAGTATTTGCTGCTTGAAGTGGAGTTTGATTTCCAAGTTCCTTAATAGGACGATCACCCATACCATCCATGATTAATATTATTCCTTTCATTTAATCACCAAAAAATTATAAAAAAATTTAGATTAATTATTTTAATAAATATTTTTATTTTATGCACTTAAATAATTTTATCTTAAAAATAGAAAATATAGTATTTTATTATTATTCATAAAAATTAGTATTTGTAATGTTTGTATTATTAATTAAAATTAGTATTAGTGATCTTATAAATATAGCATTCACTGAATAATTTAAAATTATTATATAAATTTAATAATTAGATTATTTACAACAACCAAAAAAGAAGTTAAATACTTTTTTTATTGCTTTTTTAATTTTGTTTTGGTCTTTTACTGTAGATTTATTTTCACAGCAACTTTTTTCATTAGTAATTTTAATCAACCTTCTAAATTGAATAATGGAGTGTGAGATGCACACTCCTATTTTAAAACTAGAGGAAAGAAATATGGAGATTTTATATTTCTTTTTTGTTTTAAGCCGTAAGGCATGTTTGTTTTATAAGACTAGAAAAGAGCGAGAACTAGTCATTATATATTTCTTAGCAGATTCATCATGTTTTAAGGAGCTAATTATTAATAGCTACTAATCTATTAATAACTGATAATATTTTAGGCAATCATAAAAAATTTTAGTCATGCCTAAATTCATTATCATACATACTTTGAGCATGATAATATATAAAGGTTTCCGTCAACCTACGAAAAATTTTTTACTACCTAAACTTTTATATATCATTATCAAAATATTATAATTTAGGTTAACTTAACATTTATTGTTTAGGAACACCTAAATTTAAGTTAAAATTTTTAACTAAAATTAAAGGATTTGAGATTATGGTAAGTAGGAAATTAAATGAATTACACCCTGGTGAGGAAGGAACTATTTTATCTTTTTCTAATCAAGGTGATGTTGGTTTAAAAAGACATTTATTAGGAATGGGATTTGTAAAAGGTTCAAAAATTAAAGTAGAAAAGGTAGCACCACTTGGTGATCCAATAAAATTACAATTAAAAGGTTATTCAATATGTCTTAGAAAAGACGAAGCTAAAAACATTGAAGTAGAAAGTTAATTAATTTTAAAGGAGAAAATTCATGGATAATATTATTGTAGGGCTGGCAGGAAATCCTAATGTTGGTAAAACGACGCTTTTTAATCAGCTGACTGGTTTACACCAACATGTTGGTAATTGGCCAGGTAAAACTGTAGAGAAAGCTGAAGGTCATCTAAATTATAATGATGCTAGAATCGATGTTATAGATCTTCCTGGAAATTATGCATTAAGTGCACATACAATGGAAGAAATCGTATCAAGAGACTTTATTGTTGATGAAAATTCTGATGTTATAGTTAATATTATAGATGCTACAAATCTTGAGCGTAATTTATATCTTACTGTACAAATGATGGAACTTGGTGCAAATATGGTTATTGCACTAAATATGAATAAACTTGCAAGAAAAAAAGATATATATGTCGACGTTGAAAAGATGTCTGATTTATTAGGTGTACCTGTAGTTGAAATAGAGGCTATTGATGATACTGGCAGTGAAAAATTATTAAAAACTGTTGAAGAAGCATCAAAACATCCAATTAAAAGTAACAAAAAATTAGTTTATGGTAACGAGCTAAAAGAACATTTAGCTGAACTTCAAGAACTAATTAAACAAGATAAAAATTTATTAGATGTTCCTGCTATATGGACAGCTATTAAATTACTTGAAAATGATAAAATTGTAACTGAAAAAGTTCAAAACTCTAATAATTCTAATAAAATTCTTAATGAAACTGAAAGACTTAAAAAACATTTACAAGATGTTTTTGGTGAAAGTTCTGAAGAAGTAATAGCTAATGGTAGATATTCATTTATTGATGGACTTCTTGCAGAATCAGTTAAAAAACCTGAAGTTGAAAAAACATCTTTCAGTGAGAAAGTTGACAGAATAGTAACTAATAGAATATTAGGTTTACCTATTTTCTTAGTTGTAATGTACTTAATATTTGAAATCACATTTACAGTTGGAGCTCCGTTCCAAGATTTACTAGATGAAGGATTTGGCCTTTTAGGTGAAGCTGTTGCTTCATTTTTTGGTGAAGGTTGGTTTACTTCATTAATCGTTGATGGAATAATTGGTGGTGTTGGTGGTGTTTTAGTATTTCTGCCAATTATCATTTTAATGTTTTTAATGATAAGTATATTAGAAGATACTGGTTATTTAGCTAGAGCTGCTTTTGTAATGGATAAAGTTATGCATAAATTAGTAGGTCTTCATGGTAAAGCGTTTATACCGATGATTTTAGGATTTGGGTGTGGTGTTCCTGGTATTATGGCTACTAGAACAATGGAACATGAAAGAGACAGATTATTAACTATGATGATATTACCATTTATGTCATGTAGTGCAAGAGCACCTGTATATGCATTATTTGTAGCTGCATTTTTCACAGCATATGAAGGACCTATTGTATTTTCATTATATATATTAGGTATTGTCGTAGCTATTCTTGTAGCAGCTGTTTTGAAGAAAACTATGTTTAAAGGATTAAGTACTCCATTTGTTATGGAATTACCATCTTATAAATTACCTTCTTTGAAAGGTGTTATATTACATACTTGGGAAAAAGTTAGACACTTTATTAGAAAAGCAGGTACTATTATTCTTTTAACTTCTATAATTATATGGATTTTAAGTAGTGTTCCTATGGGTGTTGAATATGGATCTCAAGAAAGTGTAACTGGCCAAATTGGAACAGCTATTGCTCCAATTTTTGAACCTATTGGATTTGGTGAATGGCAACCAGCAGTAGCATTAATATTTGGTGTTGTTGCTAAAGAAGTTGTTGTTAGTACTTTTGGATCGCTATTTGGACTTGATGAAGATAATGAAGATGGAATTGCTGGTGCTGTTTCGAAGCTGTTCACTCCATTAACAGCATATTCATTCATGGTATTTGTATTGCTGTATGTACCTTGTTTTGCAGCTATTGGTACAGTAAAACAAGAAACAAATTCATGGAAATGGCCTGCAGTAATGTTTGCGGTTACAACAATAACTGCATATATAGTTTCATTTATAGTTTACCAAGGTGGAATGCTATTAGGATTTGCCTAAGAATACAAGTGATTTTATGAGAAGTAAAAGCGGAATTAAAGGAATAAAAATAAGTGAAATTATTGAAAAAAGAAACTTAGAAGATAAAAAATCTTCTAAATAATCTTTTTTTTAATTTATTAAAGTGAAAAAATGCAATGTAGAATGTGTGGTCATACTTTTGATGAAAGTGAAGTTGAAGATCATGGTTGTCAAGGTTGTGGAAAAGGAGAATGTAACACAATTCATTGCCCAAATTGTGGTTTTGGTAACACTTCTAAATTTGACGATGAGTTTAAATTTATAAAAAGCTTAAAAGAAAAATTTTCAAAAAAATCTAATTCATCAGAAAAATAATACTTTTTTTAATTTATATTTAAAAACTATTTTATATAGTATAATAGCTATTTTTAATTTTTATTAATGTTATTTTCAACGAATATTATTTTATTTAATACTTATTTATTATTCTTAATTTATAACAAGTGATTTACCTATTTTTATTCGATTTTTAGAGATTTAATGATATTTATTTGAATTTAATTAACACAGATATTTTTAACAAACTTTAAAAAATACTTTTTTCATAAGGAATATTACATACATTTAATAGAGGATAGCTATAATTAAAACAGTACTTATTTATTTATTATTTAATTTCTTTGATAAGATTTTCATTTAAACAATTCATAACCTTGGAGTTATTTTTAAGTAATGTATACGGTATACTATTAAATAGGTCATATTTGCATATTATTAAATTTATTAAAATATCTAAAAAAGTATTTTAAATTGTATAAATAAGATTTTTTAAAGATTATTTTTGTTAATATTTTATTTAAAGGCACTGTCTAAAATCCTGCTGATGGATAATTATTTATTTTATATTTAGTACGTTTCTTTTGGTCCATCTTAATTTTTGTAGTTTTATTCTTCTTAGGAATCCTTTTGTTGTTCTGAAGGTTTTTTTCATTGATCGGGG